>NZ_JBHVSQ010000001.1:0-112858 GCF_042885055.1 Isoptericola sp. NPDC058082
GTTTCTTGTCCTCCTGCTTCAGGGGGGCTTGCGGCGCCCCTCCACCACCGCCGCGGCGGTGGCCACGGACGAGACGCCGCCCGGCGGGCGGACGAGACGCACGCGCCGGACGCCGCCGCGCTGGGTGCGCTGGACCCTCGCCGGGGTGACCGCGGCCGTGGCGTGCCTCGTCTTCGGGGTCAGCACCGCCACCACGGAGCTCGGCTTCGGGCCCCACGAGGCCGTCTACTCGGTGACCAACGACAGCCTGGTCGTGGTCGACCTCGGCCCGCTGGGCACGCTGGAGATCGACTCGCCCCTCCCGCTCGGGCTGGGCGTGGACGTGGTGGTCAAGGAGATCCCCGCCGACCTGACCACGGTGGGTGCGGCCAACACCCTCACGGCACTGAGCCAGGACCTCGAGAGCTACCTGCAGTTCTTCTCCAGCCCGGACGTCGCCGTGCGCAGCGTCGCCCTGGCGCTGGTGGAGAACGCCCTGTGGCGCTCGCTGGGCGCCGCCGCGGTGGTGGTCGCGGTGGGGTTCGCCGTGCGCTGGCTGCTGGGGTCCGGGCGACGACGTGAGCTCGCCGACGCGATGGCCCCCCGGACGGGGGAGATCACCGCGGGGGTGGTGGTCGTGGCCCTCGTCGTGACGACGGTGACGTCCGGCGCCGTCGGCAGCACCGCCCAGGGGCAGCCCGCCTCGCCGGTCTTCGCCGGGACGGCGCTGGAGGGCGCGCGGATCACCGGGCGCCTCGCCGGCGTCATCGACACCTACGGCGGGCAGCTCGTCAAGCTGTACGAGGACAACGAGGAGTTCTACGCGAGCGCGGACGACGACCTGTCGGCCGCGTGGGACGCGCGGCTCGCCTCCGAGGCGGCCGCGTCCGCGACCGCGGCCGGCACCCAGTTCGCGTCCCCGGGTCCCGCCGAGCCCACCGCGCCGGCCGCCCCGCCCCGCGTCCTGCCGAGCGGCGGCCCGGAGGACGAGCCGGTCACCTTCGTCGTCATCTCCGACCTGCACTGCAACACGGGGATGACGCCGCTGATCCGCACGACGATCGAACGCTCGGGAGCCGACGTCGTGCTCAACGCGGGCGACACCACCATGAACGGCACGTCGGTGGAGAAGGTCTGCGTCGACTCGTTCGCCTCGGCCGTCCCGCGCGGGGTGCCGATGGTGGTGTCGGACGGCAACCACGACTCGCAGGTCACGTCCGACCAGGAGGCGGCGCACGGCCAGAAGATCCTCGACGGCCAGGTGGTCGACGTCGAGGGGGTCCGCATCCTCGGGGACCGGGACGCGCTCGAGACGCGCGTCGGCGTCGGCACGAACGTCGCGCGCGAGCGGACGCCGGAGCAGCAGGCGGCGGACCTCGCCGCGACCGCGTGCGAGGACCGCGACGGCGTCGACCTGCTGCTGATCCACACGCCGTCCGTGGGCCTCGACGCCCTCGAGACGGGGTGCGTGCCGTTCCAGGTGTCCGGGCACACGCACAGCAGGTCCGGGCCGGAGCAGGTGGGGCAGGGCGTCCGGTACGTCAACGGCTCCACCGCCGGCGCGGCGCCCAACCAGCCGACCGTCGGGCCGCTGCACGGCACGGCCGAGATGACGGTGCTGCGGTTCGACCCCGCGACGCGGCGGATGCTCGACGTGCAGGTCGTGAGCGTCACGCCCGACGGCGCGGCGACGGTGGGCGAGCGCGAGCCGGTGCCCGACGTCGTGCCGCCGGCCGACGAGGCGTCGGGGCCGTAGGGGCGGTCGCCCGGATAGGCTCGGACCGTGCCCGAACCCACCACGCCAGGCCCCACCACGCCGCCGCAGGCCGTCGACCCGGACGAGCTCACCCCCGTCGCCCAGGACTACCTCAAGGCGGTCTGGTCGGCGCAGGAGTGGTCGGACGAGAAGGTCACGACGGGGCTGCTGGCGGACCGGTTGGGCGTGGGCCCGTCCACCGTCTCCGAGACGGTGCGCCGCCTGACGACGCAGGGTCTGCTGGGTCACGAGCCGTACGGCGGCGTCTGGCTCACGGAGCTGGGCCGGCGCTATGCGCTCGTGATGGTACGGCGGCACCGGCTGCTGGAGACGTGGCTGGTGCGCGACCTCGGGTACGCGTGGGACGAGGTGCACGACGAGGCCGAGGTGCTGGAGCACGCCGTGTCCGACCGGCTCGTCGAGCGGATCTCCGCGCGGCTGGGCCACCCGGAGCGCGACCCGCACGGCGACCCGATCCCGTTCGCCGACGGGCGGGTGGTGCGCCCCGAGGCGGTGCCGCTGGTGGACCTCGAGGCCGGCGCCGGGGGAGTGGTCGCCCGGATCTCCGACGCCGATCCCGAGGCGCTGCGGTACCTGGCCGACCTCGGCATCGACCTGGACCTGCCGGTGCGGCTGACGTCCCGGCGGGAGTTCGCCGGGACCGTCGGCGTGACGTGGGAGGCGGACGGACGCGAGGTCGGCGTGGATCTCGGGCTGCTGGCGGCCTCGCGCATCTGGGTCGTGCGCGCGTAGGCTGACCCGGTTCCCCGACGACGTGAGCGCTTGGACGGCGCACCGCCGTCGACGCCTCGTCTCGAAACGATTCGAGCATCCCGGTGCGCGATCCGATCCCGAGGAGAGGCGAGTGACCTCGACGACCACGCCCGCGAGCGACGCCACGGCCCGCACCGGCCACACACCCCGCCCCGAGCACGTCGGGGCCGCGCTGTTCGCGCTCGCCGTCGGCGGGTTCACGATCGGCACCACCGAGTTCGCCACGATGGGCCTGCTGCCGCAGATCGGCGCGGACCTGGGCGTCAGCGACCCGGTGGTGGGCCACGCGATCACCGCGTACGCCGTCGGCGTCGTGGTCGGCGCGCCGCTGCTGACCGTCGCGGCCGCGCGGATGTCCCGCAAGCGGCTGCTGCTGTGCCTCATGGGCTTCTACACGGTGGCGAACGTGCTGTCGGCGGCCGCGCCCGGCATCGAGAGCCTGGTCGTCGGGCGGTTCCTCGCCGGCCTGCCGCACGGCGCCTTCTTCGGTGTCGGGGCCGCGGTCGGCGCCGCGGTGGCGGGGCCGGGCCGGCGCGGCCACGCCGTGTCGATGATGATGACCGGCCTGACGGTCGCGAACGTCGTCGGGGTCCCGCTGTCGACGGCGGTGGGGCAGAACCTCGGCTGGCGCGCCGCGTTCGTCGTCATCGGGGTGCTCGGAGCCGTGACCCTCCTCGGCATCTGGCGCTTCGTGCCCGAGCGGGGGCCCGTGGACTCCAGCGTCCGGAAGGAGCTGGGCACGCTGCGCAACGGCCCGCTGTGGATCTCGTTCGCCGCGGGTGCGATCGGCTTCGGCGGCCTGTTCGCCGTCTACACGTACGTCGCACCGACCGTCACCAAGGTCGCGGGGATGTCCGAGAGCGCCGTGCCCTGGGTGCTCGCCGTCTTCGGGGTCGGCATGACCGTCGGCACGCTGCTCGGCGGCAGGCTGGTGGACCGGAACGTGCTGCGCACCGTGGTCGGCGGGTTCGTCGCCACGGCCCTGTCGCTGGTCCTGTTCGCGCTGGTCGGGACGTCGCCCGTGCCCGCCGTCGTCGGGCTCTTCCTGCTGGCCGTCACGTCCCAGACCCTCGGCCTGGCGATGCAGACCCGCCTCATGGACCTGTCGCCGCGCGCGCAGTCCCTCGGTGCGGCCCTGTGCCACTCCGCCCTCAACATCGGCAACGCGAGCGGCGCCTTCTTCGGCGGGCTCGTCATCGCCGCGGGCTACGGGTACCTCGCGCCCGCGTGGGTCGGCGTCGCGCTCACTCTCGTGGGCCTGGCGATGGTGCTGGCCTTCGGCCGGCAGCGCGTGGCGCACGCGGGCTGACCTGGCGCCGAGGGTCCCGGCGGGGCTTCGCCGACGTCGTCGGGCCGGGCCCCCAGGAACGTGCGGTACGGTCGCGCCCGTGAGCCCGAGCGTGCGCGACGAGACCCACGACATCCCCGACGACGCGGCGGGGGAGGGCGTGCCCGCGACACCCGCGCGCGGCCTGACCGCCCGCGCGTACGGCGTGCTGCTGACCGTGCTGGGCGGGATCGGCTTCGGTGCGGCGTCGTGGCTGGCGATCGAGGAGTACCTCAAGCTGCTCGACCCGAACCGGGTGACGAGCTGCAGCTTCAACGTCTTCCTCGACTGCGGCGTCGCGATGATGTCCTGGCAGGGCACGCTGCTCGGCTTCCCGAACCCCTACATCGGGGTCGCGGCGTTCCCCGTGGTGATCACCACGGGCGTGGTGCTGCTCGCGGGGGCGAGGCTGCCGCGGTGGTACCACCGGTCGCTGCTCGCGGTGACGGTGCTCGCCCAGCTGCTCATCTTCTTCCTCATGTGGTCGAGCTTCTACGCGCTGGTGCGGCTGTGCCCCGCCTGCATGGTCGTGTGGACGATCGTGTGGCCGCTGCTGTGGTTCCAGGTGGTGCACGCCGTGCAGGAGGGCCACCTGCCGGCGGGCGACGGGCTGCGCCGCGCCGTCGTGCGCAACCGCGGCCTGGTCCTGATCATCGGGTACGTCGTGGCGATCGGCTGGCTGCTGCTGGCCGTCGGCGGGCCGCTGGTCGAGTCCTTCGGGGTGTGAATATCCGGCCGGGTCGTGCGGTCCCGGCCGGTAGACTCGCCGGGTGAGCACGCCCGACACCGCACCCGCCCGATCCGAGGCTCCGACCGCGCCTTCCCAGGAGCCCACCCACCGCTACACGCCCGCCCTCGCCCAGCAGATCGAGGAGCGCTGGCAGGACCTGTGGGAGGAGCGCGGCACCTTCTGGGCGGCGAACCCGAACGGTGCGCTCACGGACGGCGACGGCCGGAACGCCGCAGGCCAGCCGTTCTTCATCATGGACATGTTCCCGTACCCCTCCGGGGCGGGGCTGCACGTCGGGCACCCGCTGGGCTACATCGCCACGGACGTCGTGGGCCGGTTCCGCATGATGTGCGGCGACAACGTGCTGCACGCGCTGGGCTACGACGCGTTCGGCCTGCCCGCCGAGCAGTACGCGGTGCAGACGGGACAGCACCCGCGCACCACCACCGAGCAGAACATCGTCACCATGAAGCGTCAGCTGCGCCGCATGGGCCTGGCGCACGACTCGCGTCGCACGTTCGCCACGATCGACCCCGAGTACGTGCGCTGGACGCAGTGGATCTTCCTGCAGATCTTCGACTCCTGGTACGACGCCGAGGCCGACGGCGGGAAGGGCCGTGCGCGACGCATCTCCGAGCTGGAGGCCGAGTACGCCTCGGGAGAGCGCACGCTGGCCGACGGCAGGTCGTGGGACGCGTTGTCCGACGACGAGCGGCGCGATGTGCTGGACGCGCAGCGGCTGGCCTACGTCGACGAGTCGCCCGTGAACTGGGCGCCCGGCCTGGGCACGGTCCTGGCCAACGAGGAGGTCACGTCCGACGGCCGTTCCGAGCGCGGCAACATGCCCGTCTTCCAGAAGTCCCTGCGGCAGTGGAAGATGCGGATCACGGCCTACGCCGACCGCCTGACCGACGACCTGGAGCTCATCGACTGGCCGGAGAAGGTCAAGTCGATGCAGCGCAACTGGATCGGCCGTTCCACGGGCGCGAACGTCCGGTTCGACGTCGTCGGCACCAGCGACTACGACGCTGCCGGCGCGGGCGCGCAGGTCGAGGTGTTCACCACCCGCCCGGACACGCTGTTCGGCGCGACGTTCATGGTCGTGGCGCCCGAGCACCCGCTGCTGGACGAGGTCCCCGCGTCCTGGCCCGACGGCACGCGCGACGTCTGGACCGGCGGGCACGCGACGCCCGTCGAGGCCGTGGCCGCCTACCGCCGCGAGGCCGCCGCGAAGACCGCCGTCGAGCGGCAGGCCGACGCGGGCAAGAAGACCGGCGTCTTCACCGGCCACCTGGCCGTCAACCCCGTCAACGGCGCGACGGTCCCGGTGTTCACCGCCGACTACGTGCTGATGGGCTACGGCACGGGCGCGATCATGGCGGTGCCCGGCGGCGACCAGCGCGACTTCGACTTCGCGGAGGCGTTCGAGCTGCCCGTGATCCGCACGGTCGAGCCCGCCGGCGGCCTGCCCGAGGACTTCGCCGGCGCGTACACGGGCGACGGCGTCGCGGTGAACTCCTCGAACGACGAGATCAGCCTGGACGGGCTCGGCGTGGCCGAGGCCAAGGAGAAGATCACCGCGTGGCTGAGCGCCCGCGGCGTCGGCGAGGGGACGACCACGTACCGCCTGCGCGACTGGCTGTTCAGCCGGCAGCGCTACTGGGGCGAGCCGTTCCCGATCCTGTGGGACTCCAACGACCGCCCGGTCGCGATCCCGGCCGACATGCTGCCCGTCGACCTGCCCGACGTGCCCGACTACGCGCCGCGCACCTTCGAGCCCGACGACGCGGACTCCTCGCCCGAGGCCCCGCTGGGCCGTAACGACGAGTGGGTGCACGTCACCCTGGACCTGGGCGACGGGCCGAAGACCTACCGCCGCGACACCAACACCATGCCCAACTGGGCCGGGTCGTGCTGGTACTACCTGCGCTACCTGGACCCGACCGACTCGACCGACGGCCCCGCCAAGGGCACCGCCGTCGTCGACCCGGAGCTCGAGTCGTACTGGATGGGCCCGCGCCACAACGCGACGTCCGGCCCGGCCGGCGGCGTCGACCTGTACGTCGGCGGCGTCGAGCACGCGGTGCTGCACCTGCTGTACGCGCGGTTCTGGCACAAGGTGCTGCTGGACCTGGGCTACGTGTCGTCGCTGGAGCCGTTCGGCAAGCTGTTCAACCAGGGGTACATCCAGGCCTACGCCTACACCGACTCCCGCGGCGCCTACGTGCCCGCCGGCGAGGTCGAGGGCGACGAGCAGACCGGCTTCACGTACTGGGGCGAGCCCGTGAACCGTGAGTACGGGAAGATGGGCAAGTCCCTGAAGAACGTCGTCACGCCGGACGAGATGTACGAGCAGTACGGCGCCGACACGTTCCGCGTGTACGAGATGTCGATGGGCCCGCTGGACCTGTCGCGCCCGTGGGAGACGCGCGCCGTCGTCGGGTCGCAGCGCTTCCTGCAGCGGCTGTGGCGCAACGTCGTGGACGAGGAGACGGGCGCGCTCGTCGCGACCGACGACGAGCCCGACACCGCCACGCTGCGGGCGATGCACCGTGCGATCGCGGACGTGCGCGTCGAGATGGAGCACATGCGGCCCAACACGGCGATCGCGAAGCTCATCACGTACAACAACCACCTCACGTCCCTGGAGCGGGTGCCGCGCGCGGCGGTCGAGCCGCTGGTGCTCATGGTCGCGCCGATCGCCCCGCACATCGCGGAGGAGCTGTGGCAGCGGCTCGGGCACGACGGCTCGCTGGCGCGCGAGCCGTTCCCGACCGCCGACGAGCAGTACCTGGTCGAGGACACCGTGACGTGCGTCGTGCAGGTCAAGGGCAAGGTGCGCGGGCGTCTCGAGGTGGCGCCGTCCATCTCGGACGCCGACCTGGAGGCCGCCGCCCTGGCGGAGCCGAACGTGGTCCGCGCCATCGACGGTGCGACGGTGCGCAAGGTGATCGTGCGCGCGCCGAAGCTCGTCAACATCGTCGTCTGAGTTGGCGACCGTCCGCCTCGAGGGCGCCCTGGCACGCAGCCAGGGCGCCTTCGGCACGCCCTCCCTCGCCCTCCTGCACCGCAAGGAGGGGCCGCTGGTCGTCGCCCTGCTGTCGCTGATCTTCACACCCGGCCGCGCCACCGTGCCGACCGAGCAGATGCACGTGGAGGTCGAGGACCTGCTCGCCGAGGCGCGCGCCGCCGGCCACGACGTGCCCGACGACGCCGCCCGCGCGCTGTGCTCGCGCTGGGTGGCGGGCCGCTGGCTGGTGCGCGCGCTCGACGACGACGGCGTCGAGCAGTACCAGGTGAGCTCGCACGCGGCGGAGGCGCTCGCGTTCGTCGACCGGACGCAGGGGGCGCGCGCCCTGGTCAGCGAGTCGCGCATCCGCACGCTGCTCGTGGCCCTGGACGGGCTCGCGCGCGATGCCCGACCCGACCGGGAGTCGCAGCAGCGGGCGCTGCGGGAGCAGGTCGCCCGCGCGCGCGACGAGATCGCCGTGGCCGAGGCCGAGCTGGCCCGCCTCGACGCCGGCGGGCCCGTCGTGCAGGCGCCCACGGACCGGCTGGTCGAGCAGTTCGACAACGTGGCCGCGCTGGTCCGGGAGCTGCCCGCCGACTTCGCCCGCGTGGCCGAGTCGATCGCGGAGCTGCAGCGCAGCATCGTCACGGGCCTGCGCCAGGACGAGCGCCCGACCGGTGAGGTGCTGGGCGCCTACCTGGAGGCCTCCGACTCGCTCATGCAGCGCACGCCCGAGGGGCGCGCCTTCTCCGGGGCGATGGAGCTGCTGCGCGACCCGCAGCTGCTCGGCCAGGTCGACGAGCGGGTCCGGGCGGTGCTGGCGCACCCGTTCGCCGCGGACCTGCCCGCGGACCGCCGGGAGTCCGTGCGGGCCCTGTACTCCCAGCTGCTCGCCGCCGTCGACGGCGTGCTCGACGCGCAGGCGCGCGCGTCGCGGACCATCACGCAGCAGCTCACCGTGCACAACCCGCTGCGCGACCGCGAGCTGGACGCCGCGCTGCGCGAGGCGACCGCGGCGATGGCGGAGTGGTTCCCGACGTCGGGCCGGGCGGCGCGCGTGGAGCCGCTGCGCTGGCTCGAGCGGGCGCGTCTCGGCCGGTTCCGGGCGCAGCTGCACGACCTGCGCCCCGACACCCCGCCCGACGCGCTGGCCGACCTCGACGACCCCGGCCACGACGCCGCGGGCGCGCCGGGGGAGGTGCTGGGAGGCCTGCGCGGCATGGGCGGCCCGCGCTACGAGGAGACCGTCGCCCATGCGGCGCGGGTGCTGCGCGAGCGCGGCGGGGCCACGGCCGACGAGGTGTTCGCGGCCGGCCCGGCCGAGCTGCGTCGGCCCGTGGAGCTGCTGGGCTACCTCGAGCTGGCAGCGCCGGACGCGCTCGACGAGGCGCTCGGCGGCGACGGCGGCATGGGTGACGTGCCCGCGGCACGGCTGCGCCGCGTGACGGCCGTGCGCGCCGACGGCAGCACGCGCGACCTGGTGGTGCCGCTCGTGGGCCTCACGGCTCCCGGCGACGGGCCCGACGACGAGGAGGACGCATGACCGACACGACGACCGAGCCGGCGACCGAGCCGGTGGTGGGCGGGCCCGCGTTCGTCGAGGTGCCCGCGCTGGCCGACGACGACGCGTCGCTGTTCGCGGGCGACACGGGCGTGCTGCCGTACGAGGCGCGCCGCGCGCTCGCGCTGGTGCTGCAGCGGCGCTACCTGTCCGCGGCGGCGCACCCGGCGGAGTGGAAGGCGCTGCTGGCGCACCAGGACGTGCTCGCCTCGCGCTGCCACGACCTGTTCGTGGAGCTCGTCGTCGACCGCGACTACGAGATCGCCTACAAGCGGCAGGTCCGCGAGGCGGGGCTGAGCATCCCCGTGCTCCTCAAGGACGAGCCGTACAAGCGGGTCGAGACGCTGCTCATGCTGTTCGCGCGCAACCGCTTCCGGCAGGAGCAGGGCGCGGGCGAGCGCGCCGCGCACGTGGACGCCGAGGAGCTCGTGGACTACGCGCTCGGGTTCCTCGCCGCGGACGAGACCAACCTGGCCGCGCGCCGGCGCGAGGTCGACAACGCGGTCGCGACGCTCGTGCGCGAGCACGTGCTGGACGAGGTCGCCGAGGGCCGCTACCGCGTGCAGCCCGTCGTGGAGATCCTGCTCCCCGTGGAGCGGCTGCGGGAGCTGACGTCGTGGCTGCGCGACCCGGCGGTCGAGCCCGTCGAGACCACGGAGGACGAGACCGACGCGGTCGACGAGGACGAGGAGGCCCGCGCGTGACGATCACGAGCGACGCGGCGGAGCAGGTCGCCCCACCCCGGATGCAGCAGTCGCTGTTCGGGCTCATCCCGACGGCGTCGGACGGGCGGCAGTGGACGGCGCGCTCCATGCAGCTGGTGAGCTGGGGCGGCTACCACGGGTACCACGAGGTGCGGTTCGCGGGCACGACGACGCTGCTCACGGGCGCGTCCGGGTCCGGCAAGTCGACCCTGCTCGACGCGTACATCGCCCTGATGATGAGCCACACGACGCCGTTCAACGGCGCGTCGAACACGGCCACGAGCGGGCGCGCGCGCGGGCAGGAGCAGCGCAACGTCGTCTCCTACGCGCGCGGCAAGCTCGACGAGGAGCGCACGGCGGGGTCCGGGCGGGCCAAGGACCGCGTGCTGCGCGGAGAGACGTCGGACACCTGGTCGGCGATCGCGATGACGTGGTCCTCGCAGGCGGGCGAGCGGTTCACGGCGCTGCGGGCCTGGTACGTGCCCCGCGGGGCACAGCGCGCCGACGAGACGGTCGCGGTGCGCGCCGTCGTCGACGCGGACTTCAGTCTGCGCGACCTCGAGCCGCTCGCGGCCCAGCGGTTCGGCAAGGCCGGGCTCACCGCGGCCGGGCTGGCGTCGTTCGACACGGACAAGGCGTTCGCCACCCGCCTGCACGCCGCGCTCGGCATCGGCGCCGCGGGCGACGGCGAGAAGGCCATGCAGCTGCTCGGGCGGATCCAGGCCGGCCAGCAGATCACCACCGTGGACTCGCTCTACAAGGCGATGGTGCTGGAGGAGCCCGAGACGATCCGGGTGGCCGAGCGCGCCGTCGAGCACTTCGACGAGCTCAGCGAGGTGCGCGCCGAGATGGACACGGCGCAGCGGCAGGTGGACGTGCTGCGACCGATGCTGGAGCACCGGGTCGCGATCGACGACGCCGCGGCGCGGCGCGGTCTCGTGGACGCGCTCGGGCCCGACGGCGGCGCCGGTGGAACCGGGCCCGGCACCGAGTCGGCCCGGACCACGCCGTTCACCGCCTGGCGCGACCGCACCCAGCTCGACCTGCTGCGGGCCGGCGAGGCGGAGAACCGGGCCCAGCACAAGGCCGCGGCCGAGCGGGTCGCCGTCGCCGAGGAGCGGCTCACCGTCGCCCAGGGCGAGCTGGAGCAGGTGCGCGCCGACCAGCGCCGCAACGGAGGCGACGCCATCGAGGCCGCGGAGCGCGACGTGCGCACCGCCGAGCAGCGGCTGGCCGAGGCCCGGCGCGCCCGCGCCGAGCTCGAGGGCCACCTGGCACCGCTGGAGCGGGACGCGGGGACGCGGCGCGAGCTCGAGGCCCTGCACGCCGACGCCCGCCGGTACCTGGACGAGCGCGACACCCACACCGACGCGCTGTCCGAGTCCGTCGTCGAGGGCGCCGCGCGCGAGAAGGAGGCGATGCGGTCCCTGGCCGAGCTGGAACGGGAGGAGGCGTCGCTCAAGGCGCGGCGCGGCAACGTGCCGCGCGAGCTGCACGAGGCGCGCGAGGCGCTGGCGCGGGCTGCGGGTCTGCGCCCCGACGACCTGCCGTTCGTGGGCGAGCTGCTCGAGGTACGCGGCGAGTACGAGCCCTGGCGCGACGCCATCGGGCTCGCCCTCGGGGGCTTCGCCGTCACGGTGCTGGTCGACGAGGCGCGCCTCGACGCGTTCCGGTCCGCGATCGACGCCGTCCGCTCGCCCGTCCGCGTGCGCTTCGAGGGCGTCCCCACCGGGCTCGCGCTGTACGAGGAGGCCGACCGGGCGCTGCTCCCGGGGCGGCTCGAGGTCAAGGCCGGGCCCTTCGGCGGCTGGCTCGCCGGCCGCCTGGCGGAGCGGTTCGCCTACGTCTGCGTGGACGACCCGACCGAGCTGGCCCGGCACGACCTGGCGCTCTCGCGGTCGGGCCAGACGTCGGAGGGCCGGCGGGGTGCGCACGGCGGACAGGGCCGGGCGTCGGCGCTGGGCTTCAGCAACCACCGGCGGCTCGAGCAGCTCGCCGAGCAGATCGCGGCCGCGCACCAGGAGCTGCGGCAGGCCTCCGAGGCGCTCGCGGGCGCCCGGCTGCGGCAGAAGGGCGAGGCCGACCACTTCGTCGCGTACAGCCACGCGCTGCGGGCCACCTGGGACGACGTGGACGTGCGCGGCGCCGAGGAGCGGCTCGCCGAGCGGCGGGACCGGCTCGAGGCGCTCGTCGCCGGCTCGGACGTGCTGCGCGCGCTCAAGGCGGACGAGGACGCCCTGCGCGCCCGCGTCGACGAGCTCTACCGGGAGCGGGCCGCCGCGCAGCAGCGCGTCACCGAGCTCGGTGCCGGGTGGGAGCAGCTCAGCGACCAGGTGGACCAGGTCGCGGACGCGGTCGACCTTGCCGACGAGGAGGGGGTCGAGCTCACCGGCGAGCAGGAGCTCTGGCTGGCCGAGCTCATGGCGCAGGTCGGCTGGTCCGGCGTGGCGGGCGCGTCGGGCAGCGGCCTCGCGGACCTCACCACGGCCGTGGCCGCCGTCGTGCGCGAGCTGCATCACGCGCGGGACGCCGCCGAGGAGGCGGAGCGCGCGGCGCGTGCGGCCCTCGCAGCCCTGTTCGAGCGGTTCAACGACACCTGGCCCGACCCGAACCGCAGCGCCGACCCCGACGGCGCGTACGCCGACTTCCTGCGGATCTACGAGGACCTGGAGTATCAGCAGCTGTACCGGCTGCGCGACCGGTGGTCGGCGCACCTGCGGCAGATGTCGGGCGACCAGCTCACCCGGCTGAACAACGGCATCGCGCAGGCCGTCGCGGAGATCCGCGACCGCATGGAGCCGGTCAACGCGATCCTCGCGACGCTGCCGTTCCGCGACGACGCCCACCGGCTGCGCATCACCGCCACCCCGGTCGAGGCCTCGGACGTCGTCTCGTTCCGGCGCCGGCTGCGCGAGCTCGCCACCACGCCGGCGGGCGACGTCCCGCTCGCCGAGCACGAGCGCCGGTACGAGAGGATGCGCCGGCTGATCGACCGCATCCGTCCGGACAGCCCCGAGCGGCGGCGCCTCGTGGACGTGCGCGACCACGTGCGGGTCAGCGCCGAGTGCGTGGACCTCGAGGGCAACCACGTGAGCGTCTACGACCACATCGCCGGCAAGTCCGGCGGCGAGTCGCAGGAGCTCGTGGCGTTCATCGTCGGCGCGGCCCTGCGCTACCAGCTCGGCGACGCCGGGGCGGAGCGCCCCCGGTACGCACCCGTCTTCCTCGACGAGGCCTTCATCAAGGCCGACGCCCGGTTTGCCGGCCGCGCCGTCGGCGCGTGGCGCGGGCTGGGATTCCAGCTCGTCGTCGGCGCGCCGCTCGACAAGGTCAGCGCGCTGGAGCCGCACGCCGACGTCGTGCTGCAGGCCATCAAGGACGCGACCGGCAGGTCGCGGCTGGTGACGCTCGTGGGGGAATGACCGGCGTTCCGCGCCGGGCCGCGCCGGGGGAGCGACGCGTGTGTACTGTCGTGACGTGACCGAGACCACGCCTCTGATCACCAGCCCGGAACCGACCGTCGAGGGGTTCGTCCGCGAGTACCTGCACGAGCTGAACTTCAGCCAGGGCACGATCCTGGAGCGGGCGACGGACAACGACCGGTACCTCGCGCTCGCGCGCACGGTGCGGCACTACCTGATGTCCCGATGGATGCAGACCACGGTGAGCCAGTACCGCACGCAGGCGAAGGCGGTGGCCTACCTGTCGGCGGAGTACCTCCTGGGCCGGCAGCTCGACAACGCGCTCATCGCGACGGGGCTGGAGGAGGTGGCCGCGGAGGCGCTCGCCAGCCTGGGGCTCGACCTCGACGAGCTGCGCGAGGTCGAGGTCGAACCGGGGCTCGGCAACGGCGGGCTCGGCCGGCTGGCGGCCTGCTTCGTCGACTCCCTGGCGACGATGAGCGTGCCCGCGATCGGGTACGGCATCCGGTACGAGTACGGCATCTTCCGGCAGACGTTCTCGGACGGCCGCCAGGTCGAGGAGCCGGACACCTGGCTCGACAACGGCGACCCGTGGGAGTTCGCGCACCCCGAGCACGAGGTCACCGTCGGCTTCGGCGGGCACACGGAGAAGTTCACCGACGACGACGGCCGCGAGCGCTCACGCTGGGTGCCGGGCTGGCAGGTGCTCGGCGTGCCCTACAACTCGATGGTGCCGGGCTACCGGAACGGGCGGGTCAACACGCTTCGGCTGTGGAGCGCGCGGGCCACGCACGCGTTCGACCTCAAGATCTTCAACTACGGCGACTACGCCGAGGCCGTGCGGTCCCAGACGTTCGCCGAGAACATCTCGAAGGTGCTGTACCCCGAGGACTCCACGCCGCAGGGCAAGGAGCTGCGGCTGCAGCAGCAGTACTTCTTCGTCGCCTGCTCGATCCGCGACTTCCTCGACCAGCTCCTGCCGCCGGGCTTCGACCTGCACGACCTGCCCGACCGCATCGTCTTCCAGCTCAACGACACGCACCCCGTCATCGCGATCCCGGAGCTGATGCGGATCCTGGTGGACGAGCGCGGCTTCGAGTGGGACGACGCGTGGCAGGTGACGCAGCGCTGCTTCGCCTACACGTGCCACACGTTGCTGCCGGAGGCGCTGGAGGTCTGGCCGGTCGAGCTGGTGGGGCGGCTGCTGCCCCGGCACCTGGAGATCATCTACCGCATCAACGACGAGTTCCTCGCCCAGGTGCGCGAGCGCTCGGGCGGGAACGAGCTGCTGGTGCGGCGCATGTCGATCATCGCGGAGCACCCCGAGCGGTCGGTGCGGATGGCGTTCCTCGCGACGGTCGGCGGTTCCCGGGTGAACGGCGTCGCGGAGCTGCACTCGCAGCTGCTGCGCGACAAGGTGCTCGCCGACTTCGCCGACTTCTGGCCGGAGAAGTTCACCAACGTCACCAACGGCGTGACCCCGCGCCGGTTCGTGAAGCTGGCGAACCCGGGCCTGTCGGGCCTGATCACGGAGGCGATCGGCGACGGCTGGGTCACCGACCTCGACCGGTTGCGCGAGCTCGAGCCGTTCGCCGACGACGCCGAGTTCCGGCGCCGGTTCCGCGAGGTGAAGGCCGCGAACAAGGACCGGCTGGTCTCCTTCCTGGCCGCGCGCGACGGCATCGCGATCGACCCGGCCACGATGCTCGACGTCATGGTCAAGCGCCTGCACGAGTACAAGCGCCAGCTGCTCAAGCTGCTGCACGTCGTGACGCTCTACGACCGCATCACGTCCGGGGAGCTCGCGACCGCCGACGTCACGCCGCGCACCGTCGTCTTCGGCGCGAAGGCCGCCCCCGGGTACGTGATGGCGAAGGAGATCATCGCGCTGATCAACCACGTGGGCGCCGTGGTCGCCGCGCACCCCGACGTGTCCCGGGTGCTGCGGATCGCGTTCCCGGCGAACTACAACGTCACGGTCGCGGAGACGCTGATCCCGGCCGCCGACCTGTCGGAGCAGATCTCCCTGGCGGGCAAGGAGGCGTCCGGCACGGGCAACATGAAGTTCGCGCTCAACGGCGCGCTCACCATCGGCACCGACGACGGCGCGAACGTCGAGATCCGTCGGCTCGTGGGCGACGAGAACTTCTTCCTGTTCGGGCTCACGGAGCCCGAGGCGAGCGCCGTCGCCGAGGCGGGCTACCGGCCCTCGACGTACTACGAGGAGAACCCGTCGCTGCGCCGGGCGCTGGATCTCGTGGCGCGCGGCACGTTCTCCGGCGGTGACGCGTCGGTCTTCGAACCGATCGTGTCCAACCTGCTCACCGAGGACCGCTTCATGGTGCTCGCGGACTACCAGGCGTACCTCGACGCGCAGGATCGGGTGGAGCGCGCCTATGCGGACCCGGACGCCTGGAGCCGGTCGGCCGTGCTCAACGTGGCGCGCTCGGGCTTCTTCTCCTCGGACCGGTCCGTGCGCGACTACCTCGACCGCATCTGGCACGCCGCGCCGCTGACGGCCGACTGACCGGCC
The DNA here is from genome assembly GCF_042885055.1 of Isoptericola sp. NPDC058082. NCBI lineage: Bacteria > Bacillati > Actinomycetota > Actinomycetes > Micrococcales > Promicromonosporaceae > Isoptericola > Isoptericola sp. NPDC058082. The sequence continues at coordinate 15,797 of NZ_JBHVSQ010000001.1, forward strand.
GACTGACGTCGCCGCCGCGCTCAGCGGCGGCGACGCGTGCCGAAGACGGTGCGGGTGATCTCCCGGGCCAGGGTCGTGCCGACGGTGGCGAGGATGGCGTCCATCGGGCTGCGGGCGCGCGACGTCGAGCCCGACCGCGAGGCCTTCTGCGCCTTCCGGGCGTCGGCGTCCGCCTCCTTGCGCGCCTGCGCCGCCTCCTTCTCCAGCTCGGCGGCGCGCTCGGTCGCCTCGCGGGTGGCGGCGTCCTGCGCGGCGCGGGCCTGCAGCAGCTCGTACGCGGACTCGCGGTCGACGGCGGCCCCGTAGCGCGCCTGGCCGGGTGACGCCGCGACGGCGGCGTCGAGCACCTGCTGCGGCGCCGGGTCCATGGACGCCTGCGGCGCGCGCACCCGGGTCCAGGCGACCGGGGTGGGCGCGCCCTTCTCGTCGAGGAGCGTGACGACGGCCTCGCCGGTGCCGAGCGACTGCAGCAGCCGCTCGAGGTCGTACGGCGAGGTGGGGAAGGTGCGGGCCGCCGCGCGCAGGGCCTTCGCGTCGTCGGGCGTGAAGGCGCGCAGCGCGTGCTGGACGCGGTTGCCGAGCTGGGCGAGGACGTCGGCCGGCACGTCCTTGGGCGACTGGGTCACGAAGAAGACGCCCACGCCCTTGCTGCGGATGAGCCGCACCGTCTGGACGACCTGCTGGAGGAAGTCCTTGGAGGCGCCCGTGAACAGCAGGTGCGCCTCGTCGAAGAAGAACACGAGCCGCGGCTTGTCGGGGTCGCCCACCTCGGGCAGCTCCTGGAACAGCTCCGCGAGCAGCCACATGAGGAACGTCGAGAACAGGGCGGGCCGGTCCTGCACGCCGGGCAGCTCGAGGGCGGAGATCACACCGCGCCCGTCCGGGGACGTGCGCAGCAGGTCGGCGGTCTCGAACGCCGGCTCGCCGAAGAAGACGTCGCCACCCTGCGCCTGCAGCCCCACGATCTCGCGCAGGATGACGCCGGCGGTCGCGGCCGAGACGCCGCCGATGCCCTTGAGCTCCTGCTTGCCCTCGTCGGAGGTGAGGTACGCGATGGTGGCCTGCAGGTCCTTGAGGTCGAGCAGCGCGAGCTGCTGCGTGTCGGCCCAGTGGAAGATCAGCTCCAGGCTGGAGGACTGCGTCGCGTTGAGGCCGAGCACCTTGCTCAGCAGCAGCGGGCCGAAGTCGGTGACGGTCGTGCGGATCGGCACGCCGGTGCCCAGGCCGCCGAGCGAGTAGAACTCGACGGGGTACGACGTCGGCGTCCACTGCTGCCCGATGCTCGCCGCGCGCTCGGCGACCTTCGGGTTGTCCGGGCCCTTGACGGCCAGCCCGGACAGGTCGCCCTTGATGTCGGCGAGGAACACCGGGACGCCCTGGGCGGACAAGCCCTCCGCCATGCCCTGGAGGGTCTTCGTCTTGCCGGTGCCCGTGGCGCCCGCGACGAGCCCGTGGCGGTTCAGCGTCGCGAGGGGGAAGCCGACCTGCACGGTGGCGTCGGGCTCCGGGTCGCCGCCGAGCGGGCCGGACAGCAGAGCTCCGAGCGGCAGCGTCGGGGCGTCGGAGGCGTAGCCCGCGCGCACCTCGTCGGCGTACGACGGCGGTGCGGCCCCGGTGTCCTCCGGCGGCGAGGTCCCGTCGGCAGCGGGCACGACATCGGGCGGTCCGGCGGCCCGTGGCTCATCCCTGCTCGCGGCCTCCGCCGCCTCGAGCGCCGCCTGGGCGGCCGCCGCCTTGGCCTCCGCCGCCTCGGCGGCGGCCTGCGCGGCGGCCGCTCGCAGTGCGGCGAGGTCGGCGTCGTCGGTGGGCGGTGTCCCCTCGGCCATGGCCCGCACGCTAGCGCGGTGCGGGGCCGGGTGCGCGACGAGCAGGAGGACGAGGTTGAGAACCGTTCTCACATCTGCTTCACTACTCGGGCACATGGGAATCGTTCTCATGTGACTCCTTCGCGCTGCCCCGACCTGGAGAGAGACCCATGCCTGCCCTCACCCGCACCACCCGCGCCGGCCGGCGCCGACAGTCCGCCGCGGGCCTCCTCGCCCTCGCGGTACCCCTCGCCCTGGCGAGCTGCGCGTCCGCGGACCCCGCCGACGGCGCCGCGTCGGCGGAGCCCGCCGCCGAGCCCTCCAGCGCGGAGACCGCGCAGGCCACCGAGGCCGCCGCCGCGACCGCCCGCATCGCGCTCACCTACGACGGCGGCGTCGTCGTCCTCGACGCGCAGACGCTGGAGCAGGTCGCCGACCTGCCGCTCGAGGGCTTCACCCGCCTCAACCCGGTCGGCGACGGCCGCCACCTGCTCGCCTCCACGACCGGCGGGTTCCGCGCCCTGGACCTCGGCGCGTGGGCTGAGGCGCACGGCGACCACCACCACTACTGGACGTCCGAGCCGCGCCTCACGGACGTCACCTACGCGGCCGAGGAGCCCGGCCACGTCGTCGTGCACGGCGGCCGCACCGTGCTGTTCGACGACGGGACGGGCCAGGTCCGCGTGCTCGACTCCGCCCACGTCGCCGAGGGCGAGGCCCCCGCCCGGGAGCTCACGACGCCGTCGGCGCACCACGGCGTCGCGGTCGAGCTCGGGGACGACTCGCTCCTCGTCACCGAGGGCACCGAGGAGTCGCGCTCCGGCGTGCGCGTCCTGGACGCCGACGACCAGGAGATCGCGGCGAGCGACGACTGCCCGGGCGTGCACGGCGAGGCGGTCGCGGCGGACGAGGCCGTCGTCGTGGGCTGCGAGGACGGCGTCCTCGTCTACGCGGACGGCGAGCTCACCAAGGTGCAGGCCCCTGACGCCTACGGCCGCATCGGCAACCAGGCCGGCTCCGAGGAGTCGCCCGTCGTGCTCGGTGACTACAAGACGGACCCCGACGCAGAGCTGGAGCGGCCCACGCGCGTCTCGCTCGTCGACACGCGTAGCGGGGACCTGTCGCTGGTCGACCTGCCCTCGAGCTACACGTTCCGTTCCCTGGCCCGCGGTGCCGACGGGGCGGCCCTCGTGCTGGGCACCGACGGCTCCCTGCATGTCATCGACCCGGGGAGCGGGAAGCTCACGACCTCGATCCCGGTGATCGACGCCTGGGAGGAGCCCGCCGAGTGGCAGGAGCCGCGCCCCGCGGTGCTCGCCCTCGACGGGTCCGTGTACGTCACCGACCCGGCGACGAAGTCCGTGCACGCGGTGGACGTGGAGTCCGGCGAGGTCTGGAAGTCCGTCCGGCTGGACGTCGCGCCGAACGAGATCTCCGGGGTCTCGGGCGACGTGGAGGCGAGCGGCACCGACGAGCACGACCACGAGGCGCACGACGGTGAGGCGCACGACGGTGAGGCGCACGACCACGAGTGACGACCGATGCCGCCCGGGCGGTCCGGGCGGCGTCGGTAGACTCCCCGCCGATGCCCATGGAATCCCCGGCCGTCCGCGTCGTCACCGACTCGACCGCCTGCCTGCCCGCCGTCGCCGACGGTGCCGTCGCGCCCGTCGTCGTCCCGCTCCGTGTCGTGGCGGGGGAGGAGTCGTGGCGGGAGGGCGTCGACATCACGCCCGAGGAGGTGGCCGCGCGCATCGCGGCGGGCGAACGGCTGAGCACGTCACAGCCGGCACCGGCCGAGTTCGGCGCCGTCTACCGCGACCTCGCCGCGGCCGGTGCGCGGGCCGTCGTCGGCGTGCACCTGTCGGGGGCGCTGTCCGGCACCGTCGAGGTCGCCGCGAGCGCGGGGCACCGCGCCATGATCCCCGTGCGGGCGGTCGACTCCCGGACCGTCGCGATGGCCCTCGGGTTCGCGGCGCTGGAGGCGGCGCGGTGCGCCGCCGCAGGGGGAGACGCCGCGGCCGTCGCGGCCCGTGCGCGGCAGGTCGCGGAGTCGAGCACGACCGTGTTCCTCGTGGACTCGCTCGACCACCTGCGCCGCGGTGGGCGGCTGTCCGCCCCGGCAGCCGCGCTCGGCACGGCCCTCGGCGTGCGGCCCATCCTCGGCATGCGCGACGGAGTGATCGAGATGACGCAGCGCGTCCGGACGCGTCGGGCGGCGACCGACCGGCTGGTCGAGGTCGCGGTGCGGCGCGCCGAGACGTGCGAGCGGCCGGGCGTGGCCGTGCACCACCTCGGCGTCCCCGAGCGGGCCGGCGAGCTCGCGGCCCGGCTCGCCGCGGAGACCGGGGCCGAGCCGTTCGTGACGCCCGTGAGCGCGGTGCTCGGCGCGCACGTCGGCCCGGGCGCTCTCGCCGTCGTCGTGGCCGAGCTGGGCGGACGTCCGGACGACCTCGTGCGCTGAGGAGCCTGCCCCCAGGAGCGCGCCGTCCACAGGTCGCCTCGCGCGGAACCCGTCGGGGCGGCGGCGAACCTAGCGTCGCGGCGTGACCACCACGCTGCCTCCCGACCACGGCGGAGCGGACGCCCCGCCACCGGCCACCTTCCCGCCGTCGGACGCCGGCGCGCCGCCTCGGCCCCGCACGCCGGCGGAGGGCGACGACCGGCCGGGCAGCTCCGGACCGGAGCCGGACCGGGCCCTCGGCGAGGCCGCTGCTCGGTTGCGGGCCTGGCACGCCCTGCGCGAGGACGCAGGTGGCCCGCCGGGTCGTGACCCCGGTCGTGATCCCGGTCGTGACCACCAGGAGCGTCCCGACGGCGGACCCCCGGTCGGCCCGCCGTGGGCCGCGCCGGTCGAGGAGGACGAGCTCGCCGACCGCCTGCGTGCCCGCCGGTCGGCGCAACACGTCGCCGCTGCGTACACGGCGGCGCACGGGCACCCCGTCGACGGGCACGACGACGGCGGCGGCGCGCGACGCTGGTCGATCGGGCTGCGGGCGGCGGTCGTGGCCTCCGTCGCCGTCCTGCTCGTGGCCGTCGTCGTCGCGGTGGTCGCGTCCGCACGGCCCGACGACGTCATCACCCTCGCCGACGCGAGCGCGTCGTCCGGGGTCCCCACCGGTCCGTCGTCGCCGTCCGCCGGCCCGTCCACGGCCGCGGACGCGGCGGTCTCGGCCGACAGCGGCGCGGGAGACCCTCCCGCCGGGACGCCCGGGACACCCGGGGCGACGCCGGCGCCGGGCACCGTGGTGGTGCACGTCGTGGGCGAGGTGCGCGAGCCCGGGCTGGTCACGGTCCCGTCGGGCGCCCGCGTGGCGGACGCCGTGGCCGCGGCCGGCGGCACGACCCGGCGCGCCGACGCCGCGGCCCTCAACCTGGCGCGGGCGGTCGTCGACGGCGAGCAGATCCGTGTGCCGAGGCCGGGGGAGCAGCTCCCGGCGTCCGCTGGGGCGGCGGACGAGAGCGGCGGGGACGGGACGGGAGGCGGGTCGGACGCCGCGGCGGGCGGCGCCGTGAACCTCAATTCCGCAGGAGCGGCAGACCTCGAGGAGCTGCCGGGCATCGGCCCCGCCCTGGCCGGGCGGATCGTCGCGTGGCGCGACGAGAACGGGCCGTTCACCAGCGTCGACGAGCTCGACGAGGTGTCCGGGATCGGCCCGTCGGTCCTCGGGCAGGTCCGTGACCTGGTCACGCTGTGACGGGCCCGTCCAGCCACCACGGTCCCGATGCCGGCCCGTGGGGGCGGGCGCGATCGGTCGTCCACCCGGGGGACCGACGGACGGTCGCCACGCCGCCGGTCCGGCGCACGGACCTGCGCCTGGTGCCCGCCGGCCTGGTGGCCTGGGTGGCGGCCTGGGCACTCACCGGTCCGGTCCAGGGCTGGGCCGGCGTGGTGGCCGTCGGCGCGGTGCTCGCCTGCGTCGGCGCGGGGACGGCGGCCCTCCTGGTGTCGCGGTGGTCGCGCCGCTCCCGCCCGCGACGCCGCCCGCGGCCGGAGCTGCCGGAGACGGTCCGGGTGGGCGCGGCACGGCCCACGGCCAGGCACGTCGTCGTGGCGCTGGCGTGCCTGGCGGCCGTGGCGCTCGGGGTGCACGCCCAGGCGGCACGGCAGGCGCCCTTGCGGTCGCTGGCCGGACAGGGTGCGCAGGCCGAGCTGGTCGGTCGCGTCGTGTCGGAGCCGCGGCCGGCCGTCTTCGGCGACGGCGAGCGTTGGCAGGTGGCCGCGCGGCAGGTGACGGCGCGCGGTGTCGCGTCGTCCACCGCCGGGCTCGTCGAGGTCACGGCGGCCGGTGCGGCGCCGCGCTACGGGGCGACGGTCTCCGTCTCCGGGGTGCTGCGCCCGGTCGACGCGGGCGACGGCCCGCTGGCCAGGCTGACGGCGGCGGGGCCGGTGGCCGAGCGCGCGCCGCCGACGGCCCTGCTGCGCGCGACGCACACGATGCGGTCGGCGCTGCTCGAGGTCACCGAGCCCCTGGACGCTCAGGCACGCGGGCTGGTGCCGGGCGTCGCCGTCGGCGACACGAGCCGCGTGCCCGAGGCCGTCGACGAAGCGATGCGGGTCACGAGCCTCACCCATGTCACCGCGGTGTCCGGGGGCCACTTCGCGATCGTGGTGGCCGCGCTCACCGCCCTGTGCGCGCTGGCGCGGGCTCCCCGCGCGCTGCGCGTCGGCGTGGTCGCGGTCGCCGCGACGGGCTTCGTCCTGCTCGTCCGGCCCGAGCCCAGCGTGCTCCGGGCCGCGTGGACGTGCGCCGCCGCGCTGCTCGCGCTGGCGCTGGGTCGGCCGTCCGCGGGCGCCCCGGCCCTCGCCGCGGCGGCGACCGTGCTGCTCGTCGTCGACCCGTGGCTCGCGCGGTCCTACGGCTTCGTCCTGTCGTGCGCGGCGACCGCGGGTCTCGTGCTCCTGGCGGGCCCGATCGCCCGCCGGCTCGCGCCGTGGACCGGGCGTCCGCTCGCGTTCGCGCTCGCGGTCCCGTGGGCCGCGCAGGCCGCCTGCGGGCCGGCGCTGCTCCTGCTCGACCCGCACGTGCCGCTGATGTCGGTGCCGGCGAACCTGCTCGCGACCCCCGCCCTGGTGCCGGCCACCGTGCTCGGGCTCGTGGCCACGCTGCTCGCCCCGTGGGCGCCGGGAGCGGCCCTGCCCGTCGCGTGGCTGGCGGGTCTCGCGACGGGGTGGATCGCCTCTGTGGCCCAGACCTTCGCCAGCGTGCCGGGCGCCCGCCTGCCCTGGCCCGCCGGGCCGCTCGGGGTGCTGGCGCTGATGTTGCTCACGGTCGCGGTCCTCGCCCTCGTCCTGCGCCGGCCGCCCGGCGAGGGCTGGCGACGGGAGTGGCGCGAAGCCGCACCACGCGCCGTGCGCCGGGTGCGGCGACAGGTCCGGCGGACGACGCTGCGGCACGGCCGCGTGCGGACGGCCACGGTGGCGGGTCTGGCCGGCGTCCTGCTGCTGGCGGTCCTCGTGGTCGCCGTGCCCCGGCTCGCCGGGGCGGGCCACGCGGTCCCGGACGACTGGCAGGTGGCCGCCTGCGACGTCGGGCAGGGCGACTCGCTCGCGGTGCGCACGGGTCCGTCGTCCGCGGTCGTGGTGGACGTCGGCCCCGACGGCGCGGCGGCCGGCCGCTGCCTCGACCGGCTGGGCGTCACGACCGTGGACCTGCTCGTCCTCAGCCACTTCCACGCCGACCACGTGGGCGGGCTCGCCGCCGTGCTGCGGGGGCGCTCGGTCACGGCCGCGCTGGTCTCGCCGCTCGACGAACCGGCGGGCCAGGCGGCGGCCGTGCGGTCCGCGCTCGCGGCGGCGGGGGTGCCCGTCCGCGCGGCGGCCGTCGGGGACGTGGGCTCGGCGGGCTCGGCGACCTGGCAGGTGCTGGCGGCCGCGGGCGGGGCGCGTTCCGCCGGGTCGGGCGGCGGGGACGAGGGCGACGGTGCGAACGACGCCAGCGTGGCCCTCGAGCTGCGCACCGCCGCCGGGCTCGACGTCGTCGCGCTCGGCGACCTCGAGGAGCCGGGCCAGGAAGCCCTCGCCGCAGACCTCGCCGCCACGGGGCGGGCGGCCGACGTCGACGTCGTGAAGATGGCCCACCACGGGTCGCGGTCCCAGTCCGCGGCGCTCGCCCGGCACCTCTCGCCCCGCGTCACGCTCGTGAGCGTCGGCGCCGACAACACCTACGGGCACCCGACCGACGACGCGCTCGCTCTCTACGCGTCCGAGGGGTCCGCGCTGGTCCGGACCGACGAGTGCGGCACCGCGGCGCTCGTCGGCCGGGACGACGAGATCGGCCTCGCGTGCGGCTAGCGTGCCCGCCGCGACGGCCCGGTCCGCTCGGGCGCGGGGAGAAAGCACGGGTGGGCGGGAGAGTCGGCGGCTCGTGGCAGGCTGGGGGCGTGCCCGCCGCCTCCACGTCCCGACAGCCCCGCCCCGCCCGCAAGGGGAGGTCCTCGGCGAACAGCCGGCCGTGGGACGACCCCACGCTGGCCCCGGTGCTCCTCGTGCGCGGACCGGAGGGGCTGCTCGCCGAGCGGGCCGTGGACGGCATCGTCGGGCTGGCGCGCGAGCGCGACGCCACCACCGAGAAGGCCGAGCTCGACGGCGGCACCTACGCCGCCGGTCAGCTCGTCGTCGCCGCCAGCCCGTCGTTGTTCGGCGAGCCGAGCGTCGTCGTCGTGCGGGGCGCCGAGGCGGCCACGGAGGACCTGGTCGCGGACGTGGTCGCGTACGTCGCGGCGCCCGACCCGGAGACGGTCGTCGTGGTGGTGCACGGCGGCGGGCAGCGGGGCAAGAAGATGCTCGACGCGATCGTCGCCAGCGGTGCCCCCGTGCTCGAGTGCGAGCCGATCTCCAAGGACGCCGACAAGGTGCAGTTCGTGACGGCCGAGTTCCGCGCCGCGCGGCGCCGGGCGGACGCGGCGGCGGTCCGGGCGCTCGTCGACGCCCTGGGTACGGACCTGCGCGAGCTCGCGTCCGCCTGCTCCCAGCTCGTCGCCGACACGACCGGCACCATCAGCGAGACCGTGGTCGACCGGTACTACGGCGGCCGCGTCGAGGCGACGGGGTTCAAGGTCGCGGACGCCGCGGTCGCGGGGGACACGGGGGGTGCGGTCGCGCTCCTGCGCCACGCCCTGGCGACGGGCGCCGACCCGGTGCCGATCGTCGCCGCCCTCGCACTGCGTCTGCGCACCCTCGCGCGGGTCGCGGCGATCCGCGGCGGAGCGGCCACTGCGCGGCAGCTGGGGCTGCAGGACTGGCAGGTCCGCAACGCTCAGCGGGACCTCTCCCGCTGGACCCCGGAGGGCCTCGCGACCGCCATCGGCGCCGTCGCGCAGGCCGACGCCGACGTCAAGGGCGGCGGCCGCGACCCCGTCTACGCCGTCGAGAAGGCCGTGCTGACGATCGCCCGCTCCCGCCGCGGCTGACCCTCACAGCGCCTGCCCTGGCCGGAGACGCGCGAAGGGCGCCGCACCCGGTGGGTGCGGCGCCCTTGCGGAGTCTTGGCCGGTCCGGCCCGACGTGAGAGGCGTCAGGCGGACGGAGCGCGACGACTACAGGCGACTCAGAGCGCCTCGACCTGCTTCGCGATGGCCGACTTGCGGTTCGCGGCCTGGTTGGCGTGGATGACGCCCTTCGAGACGGCCTTGTCGAGCTTGCGGGAAGCGGCCTGCAGCGCGGTGGCAGCGGCCTCCTTGTCGCCCGCGGCGACGGCCTCGCGCACCTTGCGCACGTAGGTCTTCAGCTCAGACTTGACGGCCTTGTTGCGCAGGCGCGCCTTCTCGTTCGTCTTGATGCGCTTGATCTGGGACTTGATGTTTGCCACGTGTGGACTTCCTGGTGTGTTCGCCTGCCGGCGAGCGGATAGGTCGTAGAGGGCGGCCACAGCTCCGGGACTGGGGTGGGGAACCCGTGGAGAGGAACTGCGGCTGTGCCCGCCGACCTGGGCGGACACGCAAACATCAACGATAGCAGAGGGGGCCAACCGGCAGAACCGCGTGCGCGGGGCCGTCCTGTGAGATGCGCCCCGGCGTTCCTGCCCTCGGGTCAGTTCCCGGGTCGCTTCCCGATCCTGATCCTCAGGCCCTCGCCCGACCCATCGCCTCGACCACGGCGTCGAACGTCTTCCGGTCGAGCACCGCGCCCTCGCGCCGGACCTTCCCCGGGTCGACGCAGAGGATCCGGTTGAGGCGCACCTCGCTCGGGCGCTTCCGCGGGTCCCACGCCCCGGCGCCGACGTCCATCCACAACCGGCCGTACCGCGCCTCCTGCGCGGCGTCGCGGTCGTGGTCCTTGCTGGTGAGCTGCAGGGCCAGCAGCCACGGGCCGTCGCGGCCCACGAGCAGCACCGGCCGGTCCTTGCCCTGGCTGTGGTCATGAAAGCACAGGCACCCACGTGGCAGCAGAGTGCTCGCTAGTCGGAGTCCGCGACGTACCGCAGGGTCCGAAGAGCTTCGTGACGCGAGACTCCAAGTCTCAGCTGGAACTCCTGGTCATCGATCGCACTCGGCCTGTGGAGGACTTCGTTGAGCGCGTTGACGACGGCGAGGCGATCGACGGTGCTCAGGACGTACTCGTCGGCGGCCAGCCATTCGTTGATCGGGCCGTCCCAGCCATCCGGTGGCACTCGGTAGCGCCCCGCTTCAAGACACTCTTCGCACGCCCACGCGTCCTCGACGGGCAGCCCCAGCCAGCGAGATCGTGACCGCGATTCCTCCGACAGCGGGCCCATGCACCAGTCGCAATAGGTCTGCGCGGTGTCCGATGCCAAGTCAGAGCTCATCGACGTCTCGCATCAACGTCCACGACGTCCTGACCCGCGGGCCTTCTGCATCGCAGCCACCACCTGGTCGAACCGCCTCTTGTCGAGGACGGCGCCCTCGCGACGCACCGCGTGCGGGTCCACCCGGATGACGCGATTGATGCGGACCTCGCTCGGTCGACCCTGTCCATCCCACGGACCGCTACCGATATCCATCCAGAGCCGTCCGTACCGCGCTTCCTGCGCGGCGTCCCGGTCGTGGTCCTTGCTGGTGAGCTGAAGGGCCAGGAGCCAGTGTCCATCCCGTCCAATGAGCAGCACAGGGCGGTCTTTGCCACGTGGGTTGTTGACGTTGTTCTGGTCCTCCTCGTACGGCACCCACGTCCACACGACCTCGCCCGGGTCGGGCTCGCCGTCCAGGCTCGGGGAGTACACCGGGCGCACCGTGCCGGTGTAGTCGCCGGGGTAGCCGGCGTCCCGGGCGGGGGTCGTCCCGCGCCGGTTCGAGGGCCTGGCCGTCGAGGGGCGGGTCGTCGAGGTGGGGCGCGCGGAGCCGCGCGACGACGGGCGGGTCGCCGAGCGCAGCACGTCCACCAGCAGGTTCAGCCATCGGTTCGCCACGGCGGACAGCCTACGTGCGGCTCACTCGAGCACGAACCGCGCCAGCCGGTCGCCCATCGCCTCCGGGTCCCACGAGTGGTCGGCGCCCGCGACGGTCTCGGCGGTGCCGTCGGGCACCGCGGACGCGAGGTCCGCCGCGGCCTCCGGCATGCCGGGGAAGGTCCGCGTCCCCGTCATGGCGAGCAGGGGCACCTGGATGCCGGAGAGCTCGCCGTCGCGCAACGCCCGCGTCGCCCAGGTCAGCGCCTGGGCGTCGGCCCGCTGCGAGACGACGGACGCTGCGATCGCGGGCCATTCCGGCGACGCCTTGGCCCCGGCGAGCCACTCGGGCGGCATGTCCTTCATGAAGTGCTCGGTGGCGCCCTCGAGGTCGCCGGCGTCGATCCGCCGCTCGATCTCGGCCGCCCAGGCGGCCGTCTCGCCGGCCCCGGACTCCAGCGGGGCCTCCCACAGCGCGAGCCCGAGGACGGGGAGGCCCCGGTCTGCCGCCCGCAGCGAGATCGCGCAGCCCGACGAGTGCCCGCAGAGCACGGCGGGTCCGCCCGCGACGTCGAGCACCGCCGCCACGGCGTCCAGCTCGCGGTCCAGGTCGAGGCGACCGGCGGCGGGGGAGTCGCCCCGGCCGAGCCGGTCGTAGACCACGGTCGTGACGCCTGCCGCCGCCAGGATCTCCGCCGTGCGGGTCGTCACCGGGTCGACGGCGCGGAACGGCCCGGCGCCCGCGACGAAGACGACCGCGGGGCCCGTGCCACGCAGGTCGTAGGTCACGCGGTCGCCGCGCGCGGTGGTGACGGTCGCGGTGGCGCACGCGGTGGCCGCCGCGCTCGGGGGGCCTGCGGTGCGTGCGGTGTCGTCGCTCATGCCGGGTGGGACCGGGCGACGCGCCGCGACTCATCGGTTCCCTCGGGGCGACCGCCCGGGCCTCAGGGCACGAGCGGCCCGGCGAGCACGCGCCGCGCGGCGTCGAGGTCGCCCTCGACGACGGCGCCGGCCTCCGCGGGCGTGAGCCGCCCCCACAGCAGCAGGTCGAGCCGTTGCGCCGTCGTGGTGAGCGTCGCGTCGGCGTCGGCATCGGCATCGAGATCGGCCTCGTCGGCCGTCGGGGCGCCGAGCGTCCACGACCAGCCGACGTCGGAGGCGACCACCCGGAGCCGGTCGGTGAGCGGCGCCGCCCGGCCGAGCCGCACCTGCCGCGGCTGGAACATCGTCACGACCTCGTCGACGCCGTCGGCCCAGACCTCGGGGGCGAGGGTGACCGTGTCCAGCGCGCCCGGGCCGGACCCCAGCCGCGCGGCGCGCAGGTCGTGCAGGTGCACGAGCGTCTCGTGGGACTGGCGGCGCCACCAGAACGACGCCGGCCCGTCGCCGAGCAGCGTCCGCGCGGCGCCGTCCGGCCCTGCGGCGTCGAGCGTCGCGCGCAGGTCGGCGGCGTGCCGGCGGTAGAGCGCGGCGAGGGCCGCGATCCCGCCGTCGGGCCCCGTGGGGTCGGGGGCCGGCAGGTCCTCGTCGCGCGAGGGGTCGCCCAGGGCCATCCCCGCCGCCCAGTGGTGCACGCCCGCGAGGTGCAGCACCAGCTCGGCCGCGCGCCAGTCGCCGCAGGCCGGGACGAGCGCGTCCGGTGCGACGTCGGGCACCGTGGCGGCGAACTCGTCCTGGAGGTGCGCGAGGAGTGCGAGCCGGTCGGGCTCCGGACCGGCGTCGGCGCGCCGCCCCGTGCGCGGGTCGACGACGGGGCGGGGCTGCGGGGCGGCGGGCGACGGCGGCATGACGCCGAGGCTAGCGCCCGGCACGGCCCCGGCCGAGGGCGTTCCTCAGGAGCCGAGCAGGGCGTCGACCTCGCGGAGGAAGTCGTCCAGGTCGTCGGGGGTCCGGGACGTCACGAGGGGGAAGCCGGCGCCGTCGTCGCGCACCACCGACCGGTCCACCCAGCGCCCGCCCGCGTTGCGCACGTCGGTGGCCAGGGACGGGTATGACGTCAGGGTCGCGCCGCCGACGCACCCCGCCTCGACCACCGCCCACGGACCGTGGCAGATGGCGGCGACCGGCCTGCCCGAGTGCGCGAACGTCGTGACGAGCCCGATCGCGGCCTCCTGCAGGCGCAGGGTGTCGGCGTTGATCGTGCCGCCCGGCACCAGCAGCAGGTCGACGCCCTCGGGATCGACGGCGTCGTAGGTCGTGTCGGCGGGAACAGGCCGCCCGGGGTCCTTGTCGCCGACGAGCGTGCGCACGTCGCCCGGCTCGTTCGAGGCGACGACCACCTCGGCGCCGGCGGCTCGCAGGTGGTCGAGCGGTACCACCAGCTCGTCCTGCTCGACGCCGTAGCTCGTCACGATCGCCAGCACGCGCTTCCCGGCCAGGTCTGCGGTGTCGGTCATGTCGGGGGCTCCTCCCGTCACGTCGGTCGGTGGACCTCGACCGTACGCAGCGGTGCACGACGCACGCACGTGGGACCGGCCCGCGGGACCCCCGGGGACAACCTCATGGGACAATGGCCGGGCCTCGTCACCACCGACGACACCCATCCAGCGACCCTGACGGAGCGAATCGCGTTGCCCATCCCCGGACCCGCGCTGCGTGCGCGCATCGAGCCGAACGCCACGGCGCCCGAGCTCATCCGCAACTTCTGCATCATCGCGCACATCGACCACGGCAAGTCGACGCTCGCCGACCGCATGCTGCAGCTCACCGGCGTCGTCGAGCCGCGGGCCATGCGGGCGCAGTACCTCGACCGGATGGACATCGAGCGCGAGCGCGGCATCACCATCAAGTCGCAGGCCGTGCGCATGCCCTGGCAGGTGGGCGAGGAGGCCCACGCGCTCAACATGATCGACACCCCGGGGCACGTCGACTTCACGTACGAGGTCTCCCGTTCGCTCGCGGCCTGCGAGGGCGCCGTCCTGCTGGTCGACGCGGCGCAGGGCATCGAGGCGCAGACGCTCGCCAACCTGTACCTGGCGATGGAGAACGACCTCGAGATCATCCCGGTCCTCAACAAGATCGACCTGCCGGCCGCGCAGCCGGAGAAGTACGCCGAGGAGATCGCGGGACTGGTCGGGGGCGACCCCGAGGACGTCCTCAAGGTCTCCGGCAAGACCGGCGAGGGCGTCGAGGCGCTCCTGGACCGGATCGTCGAGCGCATCCCGGCCCCCGTCGGCGACGCGGACGCCCCCGCCCGCGCGATGATCTTCGACTCGGTCTACGACACCTACCGCGGCGTGGTCACGTACGTGCGGGTCGTGGACGGCAACCTCAACCCGCGCGAGCGCATCGCGATGATGTCGACGCGCGCCACGCACGAGCTGCTCGAGATCGGCGTCATCTCGCCGGAGCCGATCGTCACGAAGGGGCTCGGCGTCGGCGAGGTCGGCTACCTCATCACGGGCGTGAAGGACGTGCGCCAGTCGAAGGTCGGCGACACCGTCACCAACATGGCCAAGCCCGCCTCGGAGGCGCTCGGCGGGTACAGCGACCCGAAGCCGATGGTGTTCTCCGGCCTCTACCCGGTGGACGGCACCGACTACCCGGCGCTGCGCGACGCCCTCGACAAGCTCAAGCTCAACGACGCCGCGCTCAACTACGAGCCCGAGACGTCGGTGGCGCTCGGCTTCGGCTTCCGCGTCGGCTTCCTCGGCCTGCTGCACCTGGAGATCGTGCGCGAGCGGCTCGAGCGCGAGTTCGACCTCGACCTCATCTCCACCGCCCCGAACGTCGTCTACGACGTCACGCTCGACGACGGCACCGAGGTGAAGGTGACCAACCCGTCGGAGTTCCCGGGCGGCAAGATCAAGGAGGTCCGCGAGCCCGTGGTGCGCGCGACAATCCTCGCGCCGAGCGAGTTCGTGGGCACGGTCATGGGCCTGTGCAACGACCGCCGCGGCCAGATGCTCGGCATGGACTACCTGTCGGAGGACCGCGTCGAGCTGCGGTTCACGCTGCCGCTCGCCGAGATCGTGTTCGACTTCTTCGACCACCTCAAGTCCCGCACCCGCGGCTACGCGTCGCTGGACTACGAGCCCTCGGGCGACCAGGCGGCCGACCTCGTGAAGGTCGACATCCTGCTGCAGGGCGAGCAGGTGGACGCGTTCAGCGCCATCGTGCACAAGGACAAGGCGTACGACTACGGCGTCATGATGACGGCGAAGCTCAAGGAGATCATCCCGCGCCAGCAGTTCGAGGTGCCGATCCAGGCCGCCGTCGGCGCCCGCGTCATCGCTCGCGAGACGGTGCGCGCCATGCGCAAGGACGTGCTCGCCAAGTGCTACGGCGGCGACATCAGCCGTAAGCGCAAGCTGCTGGAGAAGCAGAAGGAGGGCAAGAAGCGCATGAAGAACATCGGGTCCGTCGAGGTCCCGAAGGACGCCTTCATCGCCGCGCTCTCCTCGGACGGCGGCGGCGGCAAGGACGCCAAGGACAAGAAGAAGTAGTGCCCGCGCTGCCCGACGGCACGCCCGTGCCCGACGACGGCGCGCTGCCGCAGTGGGTGCGGCCCTCTCGGTCCGCTCCGGACGGCGACGGCCGACCGTTCGGCGTGTACGTGCACGTGCCGTTCTGCTCGGTGCGCTGCGGCTACTGCGACTTCAACACGTACACGGCGTCCGAGCTGGGTGGCGGCGCCAACCAGGCGGCGTACGCGACGACGGCGCTGCGCGAGGTGGACCTCGCCGCGCGCGTGCTCGACGACGCGGGCCTGGGGGCGCGCCCGGTGTCCACGGTCTTCTTCGGCGGCGGCACACCCACGATGCTGCCCGCTGCGGACCTGGCGCGGATCCTGCGCGGGGTCGACGACGCCTGGGGGCTGGCGGACGGTGCCGAGGTCACCACCGAGGCCAACCCGGACTCGGTGACGCCCGACTCGCTGAGGCTGCTCGCGGACGCCGGGTTCACCCGGGTCTCGTTCGGCATGCAGTCGGCGGTGCCGCACGTGCTGGCCACGCTGGAGCGCACCCACGACCCGCGCCGCGTCCCCGACGTCGTCGCCTGGGCCCGCGACGCGGGCCTCGACGTCTCGCTCGACCTCATCTACGGCACGCCGGGTGAGTCGCTGGACGACTGGCGTGCGTCCCTCGACGCCGTGCTGGCCGCCGGCGTGGACCACGTGTCGGCGTACGCGCTCGTCGTCGAGCCGGGCACCAAGATGTACGCCCAGGTGCGCCGCGGGGATATCGCGCTGCCCGACGAGGACGACCAGGCCGCCAAGTACGAGCTGGCCGACGACCTGCTCACCGAGGCGGGCCTCGGCTGGTACGAGGTGAGCAACTGGGCACGCGGGCCGGAGCACGCCTGCCGGCACAACCTCGCCTACTGGCGCGGCGACGACTGGTGGGGGATCGGTCCCGGCGCGCACTCGTACGTCGCGGCTCCGTCGGCCGAGCCGCGCGAGGGGGAGCACGCCGGCGTGCGCTGGTGGAACGTCAAGCACCCGCGGCGCTACGCCGCGCTCCTGGAGGACGGCGCGTCGCCGGGCGCCGGGCGCGAGCTGCTCACGCCCGCTGAGGCCCAGCTCGAGCGCGTGCTGCTGGGGGTGCGCGTGCGCGAGGGGCTGGAGGTCGCGGCGCTCGACCCGTCCCGCCGTGCGGCGGTCGCCGGGCTGGTGGCCCGCGGTCTGCTCGACGGGGTCGCCGCCGTCCGGGGGCGCGTCGTCCTCACCCGGCGGGGCCGCCTCCTCGCGGACTCCGTCGTCCGCGAGCTCACCCCCTGAACCGCGTCGAGCGTGCTGACCTGCTCCTCGAACGGCTCGTTCGAGCAGGTCAGCACGCTCGATTCCCGCGCGGCGGGGTCGGTCAGGAGATCAGGCGGATGTTCAGCGGGTAGCGGTACGCCTCGTGGCGGTTCACGGCGACCGCGGCGAGGATGCCGAAGACGATCGACAGGACCCAGACCGCGAGCAGGATCACGAACCCGACGAGCAGGAACACCGTGATCCAGCCGACGACGTAGCCGATGAGCAGCGTGATCTGGAAGTTCAGTGACTCCTTGGCCTGGTCCCTCACGTACGCGCTGCGGTCGCGCAGGAACAGCCAGATCAGCAGCGGCGTGAGGAACCCGAGAAGCCCGAGACTCAGCAGGGAGAGCACCGGCGGACCCAGGTGGGCGACCAGCGCCCAGGTGCGCTCGTCCGACGGCGAGAGCGGCTGCGGCCCGTAGCCGTACGGAGGCTGACCTGGAGGCTGTCCGCCGTAGGGCGGCTGGCCCGGTGGTGGGCCGCCGTAGGGCGGCTGTCCGGGGGGCGGACCCGCCGGCGGCTGCTGCGGCGGCGGTCCGTACGGCGGGGTGCTCATGGGGCCATCCTCGCGCATCTGCGGTGGTCACGTGCGGTGGCGGAGCCGATCGGGTGCGGCCAGAGTGGGCGGAGGCGCCGACCCCGCCGGGTGCGTCGCCCGGACCACTCAGGAGGAACGATGAGCGAGAACACGCCGCAGCAGCCCGGCGACCCGCAGCAGCCGCCGCAGCAGCCGGGACACCAGCCCCCGCCGGGCCAGCCGGCACCGCACGCGCCGTACGGGCAGCAGCCGCCCGCCGGCCCGCCGCCGCACGGCGGCCAGCCGCCCTACGGCGACCAGCCCTACGCCCAGCCGCAGCAGCCGTACGAGGGGCAGATGCCCGACCCGGGCCTGTACCCCGGCTCCGAGTACCCGCCGGACCGGTCGGCGGGGCCGATCACGCCGCACGGCGAGGGCAGCGGCTTCCTCAGCGCGCTGTTCGACTACTCCTTCAGCCGCTACATCACGCCCAGCGTGGTGAAGGTCGTCTACATCATCGTCACGGTGCTGGTCGCGCTGGCGTGGCTCTCCGGCCTCGTCGCCACGTTCTCCCAGTCGATCTGGGGCGGGATCCTGTACCTCGTGTTCGGGTGGATCATCGCGCTCGTGTACCTGGCGCTCG
The DNA here is from genome assembly GCF_042885055.1 of Isoptericola sp. NPDC058082. Taxonomy (NCBI): domain Bacteria; kingdom Bacillati; phylum Actinomycetota; class Actinomycetes; order Micrococcales; family Promicromonosporaceae; genus Isoptericola; species Isoptericola sp. NPDC058082. The sequence continues at coordinate 33,852 of NZ_JBHVSQ010000001.1, forward strand.
CCCGCATCACCCTGGAGTTCTTCATGGCTGTCATCTCCGTCTCGGAGAAGGTCAACGCCTACGCGCAGCGGGACGGCATCACCACGCGCTGACCCTCCCGGGAGGCGCGGTCAGGCCGTCACGAAGTCGATGAGCTCCTCGACCCGGCCCAGCAGGGCCGGGTCGAGGTCGCGGTAGTCCCGCACGGTCGCGAGGATCCGCTGCCACGCGCGGCCGACGTCCTCGGTGGTCGACGCCGGCCAGCCCAGCTCCCGCAGGATGCCACGCTTCCACTCCGTGCCCCGCTCGATGGTGGGCCACGACGCCAGCCCGAGCCGTTCCGCCTTCACGGCCTGCCACACGTCGACGTACGGGTGGCCGAGCACGACGACGGTGCCGCGCGGCACCCGCTTCAGGGCGTCGTCGGCGAGGCGCCGCTCCTTCGAGCCGGGCACCAGGTGGTCGACCAGGACGCCGACCCGCCGCTCCGGCGTCGGGGCGAACTCGTCGAGGGCGTCCGCGAGGTTGTCCACGCCGTCGAGCAGCTCGACCACGACGCCCTCGACGCGCAGGTCGTCGCCCCACACCTTCTCGACCAGCTCGGCGTCGTGCTTGCCCTCCACCCAGATGCGCGACCCGCGGGCCACCCGGGCGCGCTGGTCGTGCACCGCCACGGAGCCCGACGCCGTCCGGGTGGGTCGCTCCGGGGCGCGGGTGGTCACCGGGGCCGTCAGCTCCACCGGCTGCCCGTCCACCCAGAAGCCCGGGCCCAGGGGGAACGACCGGGTGCGACCGCGCCGGTCCTCCAGCACCACGAGGTGGACGCCGCCCGACTTCTCCACGCGCACGACGGCGCCCACCCAGCCCGTCGTGACCTCCTCGACCACGAGGCCGTGGTCGGCCGCGCGGGGCCGGGACACGGGCCGGCGGCGGTGATGGGCGGAGCCGTCCGGGGCGCCCGGGGCGCGGGAGCCGGAGGAGGACAGGACGTCGGAGCCGTAGCGGTCGTGCACGGCGGTGAGCCTACGGTCGCGACCGCGACGGAGGAGCTCCCGACACGCGCCGCGCGCAGTCCGGTCGGAACCGGACGGCGCGCGGACGGTGATGCCTGGTGAGCTGCCTGGTGTGATGTCGTGCGCGCTCCGCTCACGCGTGCCGCGGCCGGTGCAGCGGGGCCACCGCGGGGCGGCGCCGGGCCTGCGGCGGTTCGGCCCGCCCCGACGGCTCCAGGCCCGCGACAGCGCCCCGGAGCGCGCGGCGCGAGGCGTGGAGCTCGTGCGCCAGGCGGCGCAGCGCGACCTCGCGCTCGAGCTCCTCCTGACGGCGCTCGAAGAGCATGTCGTACACGTGCGGATCCATGATGTCCTCCAGCCGGGGTGTGGTGTCACGCCTAGGGAGGACGCCAGGGGTCCGTCCGTACACGACTGCTCAGGGCATGTGTACAGGTGCGTCGGGCGACGTCAGGCCGGATCGTCGCGCGCCAGGACCGCCGCCTCCGTGCGGCTGGACACGCCGAGCTTGCGCAGGATGGCGGAGACGTGCACCGACGCCGTCTTGCGGCTGATGAACAGCCGCTCGGCGATCTGCCCGTTCGTCAGACCCTCGGCGACGAGCTCGAGCACCTGACGCTCGCGGTCGGTGAGCGCGCGGTCGGGCTGCCGTGCGCGGGTGGTGGCCCGGGCGAGGCCCGCGCCGGTGAGCAGTGCGCGCGCCTGGTCGCGCACGAGGCCGCAGCCGATCGCGTCCGCCGCCTCGATGGCGGCGTCCAGCCGCTCGCGCGCGGTGGCGCGGTCGCCGGCCTCCAGGAGCGACGCCCCGTCGCGGTACAGGGCGTAGGGCCGCAGGTGCGCGGGCCCGTCGGCCGCGACGACCGCCCCCCACGACCCGTCTCCGAGCTCGGCGGCGAACACCGCCGCCCAGGTCGGGTAGGTCGGCCACACGGTGCACGTCGCCAGCGCCGCACGGTACGGCGCGACGTCGACCTGCCGCCCCGCCCGCCGGGCGCGGTCGAGCACGCGCGCGGCGACGGCGAGCGTCGTGAGCCGGTAGAACGGGCCCAGGCCCTCGGGCTCGACGGCGATCCGGACGAGGTCGAGCGCGTCGTCCAGGTCGTCGCGCAGGAGGGCGAGCTCTGCCAGGGTTCCCGACACCCGCGCCCGGATCTGTTCCTCCACCCGGCCGAAGCGCTGCCAGGTCGTGCGGTGCACCCGCGCCCGCGCCTGGGCGGCGTCGACGTCACCGCGCCACATCGTGAGCCACGTCCATCGTTCGCCCAGGTACACGGCGTAGTCGCTGGGGTCGACGAGCGGGACGGAGCGCGCGTACCACGCCTCGGCGTCGGACCACCGGCCGGACCCGATCCACGCCTCCGCCACGTTCCCCTCGAGCATCGCTCGGGTGGCCCAGCCGGCACCGAGCGCGCGCGCGAACTGCGCGCCCGACTCGGCGAGGTGCTCCGCCTCGGCGAACTGGCCGAGCTTGAGGCGGGTGTCGGACGCGTTGGTGTAGTAGTGGCACTGGGCGCGCCAGTCGTCGCCCGCCATCTCGTGGGACCGCTCGAGCTCGTCCAGGGCGTCGAGGTCCCCGCGGTCCAGGCGGCTCATCGCCCGGAGGTTGAGGGCGAGCGAGGCGTTCTGGCGGTCGCCGACCGACGTCGCGGCGGCGAGCGCCTCGCCGGCGGCCGCGATCGCCTCGCCGTGGCGGTGGTCCATCATCGCGTTCCGCGCCTTGAGCCGGAGCAGCGGGGCCCGGCCGGCGGGGTCGTCCGGTGGCAGGAGGGCGAGCGCCTCGTCGAGCATCTGGTCCGAGCCCGGGTCGCCGGCCTTGCCGAGGATGTGGGCGAGGGTCGACAGCGCCTGCGCCCGCCCTGCGGGGTCGTCCGCGGGCCACTCCGCCACCGCCTCTCGGGCCAGCGCCGCCCCCCGGTCGATCTGCGCGGAGTCCTGCAGGGCGACGGACACGTGGCGCAGCAGGGCGGCTCGGTGCAGCCCGGCGACCTTCTCGGCGTCGGGCACCAGCTCCCAGAGCTCGAGCGCGCGCTCGCCCGCGGCGGCGACCACGGCGGAGGACGCCTGCCCGTAGGTCTCGGGCACCGCGACGACCTCGACCGCCGAGGCGAGCGCCCGGTCCGGCAGGCGGGCGCGCCACCAGTGGTCGGCCGCGGCCGCGATCCGCGCGAGCGTGCGCTCGCCGTCCTCGAGCGCGCTCGCGCACGCCGCGTGCAGCCGGCGCGACTCGCCGGGCAGGAGCTCGGCGTCGACCGACTCCTGGATGAGCGCGTGCCGGAAGCGGTAGCCGTCGGTGTCCGCCACGAGCACGTGCGCGTCGACCGACTCCCGGGCGGCGGCCTCCGCGTCGTCGAGGCCTCCCGCGCCGAGCATGGCGACGAGCAGCTCGTACGGGGCCCGCTGGCCCGCCGCGGCGACGGTGCGGCAGAAGCGCTGGGCGGCGTCGCTGAGGGACGAGTAGCGCAGGAGCAGCAGCTCGCGCAGCGAGTCGGGCAGTGCGTCACCGGCGAAGTCCGCCAGCTCCTCGGCGTAGAACGGCACACCCTCGCTGCGCTCGACGAGCTCGCCGAGCACCGTGCCGGGCAGGTCGGGGGCGTCGGGGCGCCTCGAGACGAGGGACCAGAACAGCCGCGTCGCCTCGGCGGCGTCGAGGCGAGGCACGTCGACGCGGGTCGCGAGCCGCGCCCGCTCCAGCTCGGCCAGGGTGGTGCGCAAGGGGTGGCGCCGCCCGACGTCGTCGCTGCGGTAGGTGGCGACGACGAGCAGGGTGGTGGCGGGCGCGGTACGCGCCAGGCGGGCGAGCACGGTGCGGGTGACGTCGTCGGACCAGTGCAGGTCCTCGAGGACGAGGACGACCGGGCGCTCGCCGGCGAGCGCGGTCATGAGGTCGGCGAGCACCTCGGGCAGGCGCCCGGTGTCGACGTCGCGCCGCACGTCGACCAGGCGCGGCGCGAGGAGCCCGAGCGCGTCCGCGGCCGGCCCGGCCGCGGCGAGCGTCGCCTCCGGCCCGATCGTGTCGACGACGTCGGACAGGACCCCGGTGAGCGCGGCGTAGGGGAGGGGGCCCGAGCCGGAGTCGGCGCACTGCCCGTGCAGGACGAGCGGCGCGGCGTCGCCGGCCCCGATCTCCGTGCCGACCTCTGCGAGGAACTCCGTCACGAGGCGCGTCTTGCCGATGCCCGCCTCGCCGCCGACGACGACCACGCCGCCGGAGCCGTCGCGGGCGTTCGTGAACGCCTCGCGCAGGGAGGTCAGCTCGGCGGCGCGGCCGACGAGCGGCGAGGGGGCGGCTGGGGTGGGCACATCGTCATCGTGCCAGGCCGGACGGGGCCCCGCCGCGTCCGCGGGCGCCGCCGCGCCCGAGGTGGCGGTCACTGCGGCCAGGGCCGGACCAGGCCCGCGGGCAGCTCCCAGGAGCGGCGGGTCGCGCGGCGGCGGCGGGCGGTCGCCCGACGGCGGGCGTGACGGGCCTGCCGTGCGGCGCTCCGTGCCGCCGCCTCCTGGCGCACCGCCTGCTCCAGGTCGACCTGGCGGGCGCGGAATTCGTCGTAGTACAGGTACTCGTTCATCACCGGTCTCCTTCTCCGCTCGGCGTCGTCCGGTCCGGACGGCCGCCGGTGGTTCCACCCTCCGTTCCTGAGGTACCGGCGCGGATCGGTCAGGTGCCGGATCTTCGCGGGCCGGGGTACCTCAGACGGTCGCGGGGTACCTCAGCCCGGCGCGCGGGTGCGGGTCGGCGCGGGTTCCGGCCGGGGCCCGGCGTGTCGGGCGCGGGTCCCGCGGACCTCCGGCGAGCCCGCGTAGGATGGCACTCGGGACATGAGAGTGCTAAGGGTGGGCGCTCAGGGCAGGAGGGCCCGCATCACCCCGTCGGACCCGAGGAGGACCGTGAGCGAGGAACGTCGCCTGGCCGTGCTCCGCGCGATCGTGGAGGACTACGTCCACACGCGCGAGCCCGTGGGGTCGCGCGTGCTCACGGAGCGACACGGTCTCGGGGTCTCGCCCGCCACGATCCGCAACGACATGGCGGCGCTGGAGGAGGCCGGGTACATCGCCCAGCCGCACACGTCCGCCGGCCGGATCCCGACCGACAAGGGGTACCGCCTCTTCGTCGACCGGCTCGCGGAGGTGCGGCCGCTCACCAGCCCGCAGCGACGGGCGATCGAGACGTTCCTGTCCGAGGCGATCGACATGGACGACGTGCTCGGCCGTGCCGGGCGGCTCATCGCCCAGCTCACCGGCCAGGTCGCGGTGGTCCAGTACCCGTCGCTGCGGCTCGCGGGGCTCCGGCACCTCGAGCTCGTCCCCGTCGGCGGCGCGCGGTTGCTGGTCGTGGTGATCAGCGACGCCGGCCGCGTGGAGCAGCGGTTCCTCGACGTCGGCGTCGGGCCGGGGGCGGAGCCCGCGGTCGTCGCCGTGGACGCCCCTGCCGGCCCGGAGCCCGACCCCGGTGCCCTCGACGAGGGCACGCTGAGCGAGCTGCGCGCGCGGCTCAACTCCGCCGCGGCGGGCAAGGGGCTCGCCGACCTGCCCGAGGCCTTCGCGCGCGTCGTGGTCGGGGTGGACGCCACCCTCGCCCCCTTGGCCCGCGGCATCGCCGACCTCGTGGTCGACACGCTCGGCGCGCAGCGCGAGGACCGCATCGTGCTGGCGGGCACCGCCAACCTGGCCCGGGCCGACATGCGGTTCGAGCAGGGCCTGAGCCCCGTGCTCGAGGCGCTCGAGGAGCAGGTCGTGCTGCTCGGGCTCCTCACCGAGCTGGCGGCCGAGCCCGTCGGCCGGGGCGGCGGGGTGGGCGTCCGCATCGGGCACGAGAACCGCCTCGACGGCCTCGCCGAGACCTCCGTCGTCGCCTCCGGCTACGGCGGCGACGGCGACACCGTGGCGATCCTGGGGTCCATCGGCCCCACCCGGATGGACTATCCGGGCACGATCGCCTCCGTGCGGGCCGTCGCCCGCTACCTGTCCCGGGTGCTGCCCGGCTGACCGGGCCGCGGCGGCATCCCCCAACCAGCCGACCTGACCGTGCACGTCACCGACACGTCACCGACACGTCACCGAAGAGAGACCTGTGACCGACTACTACGAGATCCTGGGCGTCCCCCGTGACGCCTCGGCCGAGCAGATCAAGAAGTCGTACCGCAAGCTCGCGCGCGAGCTGCACCCCGACGTCGCCGGCGAGGCCGGCGAGGAACGCTTCAAGGACGTCGCCCGCGCCTACGAGGTGCTGTCCAACCCGGACAAGCGCCAGCAGTACGACATGGGCGTGGACCCGAGCTCGCCGTCCGGCGGCGCGGGCGCCGGCTTCGGCAACGGCTTCGGCTTCCAGGACATCTTCGAGACCTTCTTCGGCGGCGGCGGCCAGCCCGCCGGGCCCGTGCCGCGCGCCCGTCGCGGCCAGGACGCCCTCGTGCGGATGGACATCGACCTGGCGGAGGCGGCGTTCGGCGCCAAGCGCGAGCTCCAGGTCGACACCGCCGTCGTGTGCGGCACCTGCGGCGGCAACGGCTGCCGGCCGGGCACCGACCTCAAGACCTGCGACGTCTGCCACGGCCGCGGCAACGTGCAGCGCGTGGCCCGCTCCTTCCTCGGACAGGTCATGACGACCGCGCCGTGCGCAGCCTGCCAGGGCTTTGGCACGGTCATCCCCGAGCCGTGCGCCGACTGCTCGGGCGAGGGGCGCGTCCGCTCGCGCCGCACGCTGACGGTCAACGTGCCCGCCGGCGTGGACACCGGCACGCGCATCAAGCTCACCTCGCAGGGCGAGGTCGGCCCCGGCGGCGGCCCCGCCGGCGACCTGTACGTCGAGATCCGCGAGAAGCCGCACGACACGTTCGTGCGGCGCGGCGACGACCTGCACTGCACCCTCCAGGTGCCGATGACGGCGGCCGCCCTCGGCACCGTGCTCGACCTGGAGACGCTGGACGGCGAGCAGGAGATCGACCTGCGGCCGGGCACCCAGCCGGGCCAGGTCGTGACGCTCAAGGGCCTGGGCGTCGGGCACCTGCACGCCGGCGGCCGCGGCGACCTCAACGTGCACGTCGAGGTCCAGGTGCCGACAAGCCTGGACGACGAGCAGACCGAGCTGCTGCGCTCGCTGGCCACGCTGCGTGGCGAGGAGCGGCCCGAGCCCCGCCTCTCCGCCGCGCACCCGGGCGTGTTCTCGCGGCTGCGGGACAAGCTGAGCGGTCGCTGACGTGGGCGCGGCACCCGGGGCCTCGCGGGCGGGGCGCACGACGTGAGCGCGCCGGTATTCCTCGCTGACGGCGGGGCGCTCGGTGCGCTCGGCCCGGGTGACGTCTACGTGCTCGACGGCGCCGAGGGGCGGCACGCGGGCGTCGTGCAGCGCCGGGGCCCGGGCGAGCGGCTTGACGTGGTCGACGGCGCGGGCACGCGGCTGCGGTGCGTGGTCGACGCCGTCGAGGACGGCGAGGTGCGGCTGCGCGTCGACGAGGTGGTGGTCGAGCCGGCCCCCGGCGTCGTGCTGACCCTGGTGCAGGCGCTCGCGAAGGGGGACCGCGACGAGCTGGCCGTCGAGGCCGCCGTCGAGGTGGGCGTCGACGCGGTGGTGCCGTGGCAGGCCGACCGGTCCGTCGTCGTGTGGCGCGGGCAGCGGGCGGCGAAGTCGCGCGCCAAGTGGGTGGCGACCGTGCGCTCGGCCGTGAAGCAGGCGCGGCGCGCCTGCCTCCCGCCCGTGGCGGAACCCGTCACCTCGCGGCAGCTCGCCGTCCGCGTCCGCGACGTCGTCGCCGACGGCGGGGCCGTCGTCGTGCTGCACGAGGACGCCACGACGGCGCTCGCGGACGTCACGCTCCCCGCGCCGTCGTCGGCAGCGCCGGCCACTTCGGCCACGCCGGCGCTGCTCGTCGTCGTCGGACCGGAGGGCGGGATCTCCGACGCGGAGGTCGCCGCGCTCGAGGAGGCGGGCGCCGTGACCGCGCGGCTCGGGCCGCACGTGCTGCGGACCTCCACGGCCGGGCCGGTCGCCGTCGCGCTGCTCAGCGAGCGCCTCGGGCGCTGGGCCTGAGCGGACCGACGGCACGCCGTCGCGGCGCGCGGTAACGTCCGGGTCATGACGAGCGCGCCCAGCACCGACTGCCTGTTCTGCAAGATCGTCGCCGGCGACCTGCCGGCGGACGTGGTCGCCAGCACCGACCGCGTGATCGCGTTCCGCGACATCGACCCGAAGGCGCCCGTGCACGTGCTGGTGGTGCCGAGGGAGCACCACGGCGACGTCGCGACGCTCGCCAAGGCGGACCCGGCCCTGCTCGCCGAGGTGGTGGCGATGGCCGACCGGGTGGCCGGCGACCTCGCCGACGGCCAGTACCGGTTCGTCTTCAACTCCGGGCCCCGCGCGGGGCAGAGCGTGTTCCACGTGCACGGCCACGTGCTCGCAGGCGCCCAGCTGGGCTGGACGCCGGCCTGAATTCGGCTGTCCTGCCTGCCGCCGCTCGATAGACTCGGTTCCTCAGCACGTCCCTAGAATCGTCTCTCGCACCGTCTCGCTGAAGGAGGGCCCCGGCGGCAGCCGGCCCATGACATCGACACCCCACACCGCCCCCGGCACGCCCGGCGCGCACGCCGAACGGTCCACCGAGCACCGCATCGTGGTGCCGCCGCACGTGCCGATGGTGGCGCTGCTGGGCAGCAGGGACTCCGTGCTGCGGGCCGTGGAGGACGGCTTCCCCGGCGTCGACGTGCACGCGCGCGGCAACGAGATCGTCGTGAGCGGGCCGGCCGGGGACGTCGCCCTGGTCTCCCGCCTCCTCGACGAGCTGGTCGAGGTGGTCGAGTCCGGCACGCCGCTGACCCCCGAGGTGGTGGCGCGGTCGGTGCAGATGCTCACCGCCGCGTCCGTGCAGCGTCCGGCCGAGGTCCTGACCTTCAACATCCTGTCCAGCCGCGGGCGCACGATCCGGCCGAAGACGGTGGGCCAGAAGCACTACGTCGAGGCGATCGACGCGAACACGATCACGTTCGGCATCGGCCCCGCCGGCACGGGCAAGACGTACCTCGCGATGGCCAAGGCCGTGCAGGCCCTGCAGGCCAAGCGGGTCAACCGGATCGTGCTCACGCGCCCGGCCGTGGAGGCGGGGGAGAAGCTCGGCTTCCTGCCTGGTTCCCTGTCGGACAAGATCGACCCGTACCTGCGGCCGCTGTACGACGCGCTGCACGACATGATGGACCCCGACGCCATCCCGAGGCTCATCGAGGCCGGGACGATCGAGGTGGCGCCGCTGGCATACATGCGCGGAAGAACCGTAAATGATTCTTTCCTTATTCTTGACGAAGCGCAGAACACCTCCGCCGAGCAGATGAAGATGTTCCTCACGCGCCTGGGGTTCGGCTCCACGATGGTCATCACGGGGGACGCCACGCAGGTGGACCTGCCGGGCGGCACGACGTCGGGCCTGCGCGTGGTCGAGGACATCCTCACCGGGGTCGACGACGTGGAGTTCTGCCGGCTGACCTCGGCGGACGTGGTGCGGCACAAGCTGGTCAGCGACATCATCGACGCCTACGCGCGCTGGGACGTGGCGACGGCACGCCCGGACCAGGGCAGGCAGGGACAGGGACGGCAGGGCCGCGGCCCGCACGAGCGAGGGGCACGCAGGTCATGAGCATCGAGGTCGCGAACGAGTCCGGTGTCGAGGTGGACGAGGCGGAGTTCGCCGCGCTCGGCCGGTTCGTGCTGGACACCCTGCACGTGCACCCGCGCAGCGAGCTGTCGATCATGTTCGTCGACACGGCCGTGATGACCGAGCTGCACGTGCAGTGGATGGACGAGCCGGGCCCCACCGACGTGCTCTCCTTCCCGATGGACGAGCTGCGCCCCGGGCGCGAGGGCGAGGAGACGCCGCCCGGCACGCTGGGCGACGTCGTGCTCTGCCCGGAGGTGGCGGCGCAGCAGGCGAAGGTCGCGGGGCACTCCACGGCCGAGGAGCTGCTGCTGCTCACCACGCACGGCATCCTGCACCTGCTCGGCTACGACCACGCCGAGCCGGAGGAGGAGAAGGAGATGTTCGCGCTGCAGCGCCGGCTCCTGCTCACCTTCCTCGCCGGCCGGTGAGCGCGACGTCGGACCGGATGGTGGCCTGATGGACGGACCGGAGCTGCTGCTGGCGCTCGTGGCCGTGGTCGCGCTCGCCCTGGCGGGGATGCTGTCGGCCGGCGAGGCCGCGGTGCTGCGGATCACCCGCACCTCGGTCTCGGACGCGGTGATCGAGGCGGAGACCGCGGAGGACCTCACGGCCACGGCCCGTCGCACCCGCCTCACCCGGCTGCGCGCGGTGCAGGGTCTCGTCGTCGACCCGCCCGCCGCCGTCGCGGCGTTCGCGCTGGTGCGGGTGTTCGCCGAGACCGTCGCGCTCGCGGCGGCCACGCTGATGATCGCGGACTGGTTCGACACGTGGTGGCAGGTGCTGCTCGTGGCCGGCGTCGTGGGCCTCGTGGCCGGCGTCGTCTTCGTGCGCCTCAGTCCGCGCGCGCTCGGGCTGCGCCGGCCGCTGCCCGTGCTCGTCGCGCTCGCCGGGCCGCTGTCCGCGGTGCACCGCGCCGCGGCCTGGCTCACCGACCGCACCACCGAACGCGGCGCGGGGCGCGCCCCCGAGCGCGACGGCGAGCACGACCCGGGCGAGGACGCGCTGCGCGAGGTCGCCGAGCGGGTGCGCGACAACGAGGCGATCGAGGACGCCGAGCGGGAGCTCATCCGCTCGGTCGTCCAGCTGGGTGGCACGCTGACCCGCGAGGTCATGGTGCCGCGGACCGACATGGTGACGGTCACGGCGACGACCCCGCTGCGCAAGGCGATGCGCCTCTTCCTCCGCTCGGGGTACTCGCGCGTGCCCGTCGTCGGCGAGGAGGTGGACGACCTCGTGGGCGTCGCCTACCTCAAGGACGTCGCCCGCGTGCTGGAGAACGAGCCCTCGGCCGCGGACCGGCCCGTGGTCGAGGTCGCCCGGGACGCCGTCTTCGTGCCGGAGTCGAAGCCCGCGGACGAGCTGCTCCGCGAGATGCAGGCCTCCCGCTCCCACATCGCGGTCGTCGTCGACGAGTACGGCGGCATCGCCGGGCTCGTCACCGTCGAGGACGTCATCGAGGAGCTCGTCGGCGAGCTGACCGACGAGCACGACACCGCCCCGGAGCTCGAGCCCGAGGACCTGGGCGACGGCACGTTCCTCGTCTCCGCGCGGATGCCCGTCGACGAGCTCGGCGAGCTGTTCGACCTGCGGCTCGACGACGACGACGTGGACACCGCGGGCGGCCTGATCGCCAAGGCCCTCGGCAAGGTGCCGCTCACGGGGGCGACGGCCGACGTCGGGGGGCTGCACCTCGTGGCCGACCGCGTCGAGGGCCGCCGCAAGCAGCTCGCCACCCTCCGGGTGCGCCGCACGACCTCTCCCTCGCACGACGAGGACGACCCAGCAGCGGGTGGCCAGCACGCCACGCCGCCAGACCAGAAGGAAGCACACGCATGACCACCGAGCGCCACCATCCCTCCGTCGTCGCCCCGCACGACGAGGGCGACGCCCACCGCTCCGGCTTCGCCTGCCTCGTCGGGCGGCCCAACGTCGGCAAGTCGACGCTCACCAACGCGCTGGTGGGGGAGAAGGTCGCGATCATGTCCGCGCGGCCCCAGACCACGCGGCACACGATCCGCGGCATCGTGCACCGCGACGACGCCCAGCTGGTGCTCGTCGACACGCCGGGCCTGCACCGCCCGCGCACCCTGCTCGGCGAGCGGCTGAACGCGCTGGTGCAGGACACGCTCGGCGAGGTCGACGTCATCGCGTTCTGCCTGCCCGCCGACCAGAAGATCGGCCCCGGCGACCGGTACATCGCCTCGCAGCTCGCCCCCCTGATGGAGGGCCGGCGTGCAGTGCCCGTCGTCGCCGTCGTGACGAAGTCCGACCTCGTGGACCGCGGGCGCCTCGCGGAGCACCTCCTGGCCGTCGACGAGCTCGCCCGCTCCGTCGACCGCGACTGGTCGGCGATCGTGCCGGTGTCCGCCCGCGACGGCTACCAGGTGGACGAGCTGACCGACGTGCTCGTCGCCCACCTGCCCGCCGGGCCGGCGCTCTACCCGGGCGGCGAGCTCACCGACGAGCCCGAGCAGGTCATGGTCGCCGAGCTGGTGCGCGAGGCCGCGCTCGAGGGCGTCCGCGACGAGCTGCCGCACTCGTTGGCCGTCGTGGTCGAGGAGATCCTCGAGCGCGAGGGCAGCGGCGACCCGGACAGGGGGAAGCCGCCGCTGCTGGACGTCCGCGTCAACCTGTTCGTGGAGCGCGACAGCCAGAAGGCGATCATCATCGGCAAGGGCGGGTCGCGGCTGCGGGAGGTCGGCACCAACGCCCGCAAGGGCATCGAGAAGCTGCTCGGCACGCGCGTGTACCTCGACCTGCACGTCAAGGTGGCCAAGGACTGGCAGCGGGACCCCAAGCAGCTGCAGCGCCTCGGCTTCTGACGTCGCGCGGGCGGGAGCCAGCCGGCTCCCGGGGGACGTCCTCCGAGGTCGTGGGGGAAATCCCTGCCGTCTCCCGGCACGGCGCCGAGTAGCATCGCTGCGTGGTGTTCCGGACTATTGCGACGACGGCGGCGATCCTGGTGGGCCTGGCACTGACCGGGGCGGTGGCCGGCCCGCAGTGGGACCCCGTGCCCGTGACGGACCACCTCGTCCCGGCCACCGACGACACGGCCATCGGCGGGGTCGCACCCGGCGCGGACGCCGGCGAGGTCGGCGAGTTCGAGGTCCGCGAGACGCCCGTGACGATCCCGCTCGACGGCGCCGTCGTCGGCGGGCTGCTCCGCCAGCCGCTGACCGAGGACGGCGACCTGCTGGCCGACCGGCCGGGCGTCGTGTACGTGCACGGCGCGGGCACGGGCAAGTCCACGGAGGCCTTCACCGAGTCGGCCACCGCGCTCGCGAGCGCGGGCGTCGTGACGCTCGTGCCCGACAAGCGGCTGGACACCTACACCACCCGGGACCGGGACTACGTGGCCATGGCCGCGGACTACCAGCACTCGGTCGACCTGCTGCGCACGATCGACGGCGTCGACGCCGCGCAGGTCGGCGTCTACGGGGAGTCGGAGGGCACCTGGATCGTGCCCGTCATGCAGGCGCAGGACCCGACCATCGCGTACACGGTCCTCGTCTCGGCGCCGGTGGTGCCGCCCCGCCAGCAGGCAGCGTTCGCGGTGGACAGCTACCTGCGCAACACCGGGGTGCCCCAGCAGGTGTTCCGCGCGATCCCGCGGGCGGTTGGGATGCAGCTGCCCGGCGGCGGCTTCGAGTACGCCGACTTCGACGTGCGCCCGTGGCTCGAGCGGCAGACCGCACCCGTCCTCGTGGCCTACGGCACGGCCGACCCGTCGATGCCGGTCGAGCAGGGCGCGCGACAGGTCATCGCCGACACCGCCGTGAACGGGGACGACGCCCCCGTGACGGTGCGCTACTACGCCGGGGCCAACCACGGGATCAACGTGCCGCTGGACGGCGGGATGCACCTTCACCCCGACTTCGCGCGCGACGTCGCCACCTGGATCCAGGGCATGCCCGGCACGGCCGACGCGCCGCCCCGGGTCGCCGGGGAGACTCCCAACCAGCTCTACGTCGCGTCGGCCGTCCCGCAGCCGCGGTGGTGGGGCAACGGGGACATCGTCGTGGGCGCGGTGATCGCGGGCGCCGCGCTGCTCGTGGTCGGCCCCCTCGTGTGGGGCGTGCACGCGCTGGTGCGGCGCGCCTTCCTGCGCCGGTCGTCGGTCGCCGCGCCGCGCCTCGCCCGCGGGCTCCGGTCGTCGCTGCTGGGTCTCGGCCTGGGCTCGGTGGCGACGATGGTCGCGCTCGTGGTGTACCTCCTGGCGGTGGCGCGCCTCGCCCTCGACTACCAGCGCGACGACCTCGTCGTGCAGGGTGGCTGGATCGTGGTGCGCCTCCTCGGGGTCGCGACGGCCGTCGCCGCCGCGCTGGTGATCCGCCGGGTGGCCGACGCCAGGGCGGAGCGCCGTGCGGGGGACGACGTCGTGGTGGTCGCGCGCGGCTGGCCCGCCGTGCTGACGTTCTGGTGCACCCTGGCCGGGTCGCTCGCGCTCCTGGGCACCCTCGCGTACTGGGGCGTGTACCAGCTCGGCATCTGACCGGCGTCCGTACCGGCAGCGAGCCGGCACCGTGCCGGGATCTGCGGGCGGAGGGTGAGCGCGGCGTGCGGGAGCGGCGACGGTGTGACCGACCCGTCCGCGCGGGAGACGACGCGAAGGGCCGGCGTCGGGTAGAAACGGGTGCGGGGGCACGATGGCCCGGTCCCCTTCGGATCCCAGCCCTGGAGACGCACGCATGACCGATCCCGACACCCTCGACGCCCCCGAGCAGGAGCGCTCGCCGTTCGGCGGTGTGGCGGTCCGCGAGCTCGTGCGCGACGTGGTGGCCGCGTTCGCGCTGCTCGTCGCCCTCCCGCTGCCGTGGGACCACGCCCACCGTGGCAGCGACCGGCTGGAGATCGTGCTCGCGACCGTCCTCGCGCTCCTGGCGATCGCCGCCCCGTACCTGCGGCGCGGCGGCGTCGGCCCGTCGTCGTGGGACGTCCTGACCTCGCGGCGCACGGTGGCGCTCGCCTGCGTCCCCTACGCGGTCGTCGCGGTCGTGTACCTGGTGCTGGACGCCCTCGCCCCGGCGGACGCCGCGGGCGGGGTCGGAGCCGGGCTCGCGGTCGGCCTGGCGGGTGCCGCGCTCGCGGCCGCGCCCCGGTGGGCGTACGCCCCCGCCGTCGTCGCCGGGGTGGTCGCGCTCGGCACGCTCGCGACCCCGGTCGCGGCGCTCGTGCAGGGTGCTCCGTGGGCCGTGTCCGTGGTCGGCCTCCTCAACGCCCTCGTGGTGCTGGGCGTGCTGTGGTTCACCGTCGGCACCTACCTGCGCTCGGGCGACCTCGCCTCCGGCTACGTGCTGCTGGCCCTGGGCGGCGCCGTCACGCTGGAGCTCGTGCTCTTCGCCGGGGGCAACGCGGACCCCTGGTTCGAGAGCGTGCACGGGCAGCGCCTCGGCCTCCTGCTCCTCCCGGTGGTCGCGGCGGTCACGGCGCGACGCATCGTCGACGACGCCGCGGCGACGGCGGGAGAGCCCGACGACGTGCGGGCCTCCCGCTGGGTGGCCGTCGCGCTGCGGGCGCTGGCCATCGTGGCGCTGGTCGCGGCGTTCGTCGCCCTCGTCGCGCTGGTGCTGATCGTGGCGGACGGCGTCCGCGTGGGCCGCGTGCTGCGGCTCGTCGTCGGCGTGCTGATGGTCGGGGTCGCGATCGCCGCGCGGCGGTCCCTCGCCCGCGACCCGCGCACCGGGCACGCCGCCGCCGTGGGCGCCGCGTGCGTGATCGTGGTGCTCGGCCTGGTGATCGTCGTCGCCCGCGCCGGTCTCGGCACGCAGTCCAACGTGGAGGAGCTGCTGGTGGCGTTCGGTCTGCCGGCCATCGCGCTCGCCGTCCTGCTCGTGCCGCCGTCGGTCCGTGCGCTCGTCGCGTCCGCGCCCGAGACGCCCGATCCCGAGCCGACGCACCCGGCGTCCTCCGACCTCCCGGCCTCCGGCCCTGCGGCGCCCGAGCCCGCGCCGACCGGACCGGCGACGCCCGAGCCCGCGCCGACCGAGCCCTCACCGACCGAGGCGGAGACGACGGAGCCCGCGACGGGCACGTCGCCGACCCCGGTGGCCGCGGCCGCGTCCCGCCCGGCGCCCCGCCCCGTCGACGCGACCCAGCAGATGGAGCCCGTCCGCGCCGCCCTCGCGCCCGACTCCACGCAGGTGCTCCCGCCCGTGCAGGCGCCGCCCGCCCAGGCACCGGGGTGGTCGGTGGCCCAGGCGATGGACCCGTCGACGCCGCTCGCGGACCTCGCGCGGATCTCGGCGGAGGCACCCCACCTGCGCTCGTACGTGGCCGCGAACCCCTCGACCTATCCGGCGCTGCTGGACTGGCTCGGCGCCCTCGGAGACCCCGCCGTCGACGCCGCGCTGCGCTCCCGGCGCTAGGTCAATACGCTGCGGCAAGGCGGGCGTCCGGTCGGATCCTGGACGCCCCAGGCGACGCCCTGACGAAGGTGTACGGTGGCAGCGTGCAGCGCACGGTGAGCCTTCTCCTTCGGTGCCGCGGCGGGGCCCTCTAAGGCCGGACCCCCGTCGCGGAGGTTGTGGCGCGCCGGCCGACTGGTCATGACCGACGACCCCACCCGGGTCGGCGGTCACCGAGCCCCACCGAAGGACGCGACACCATGCAGAACCATCACCCTCAGGGCATCGCCGGCGCCAACCCCCAGCGCCCCTCCGGGATGCCGTACACGCGATACCTCCCGTTCCACGAGCAGATCGCCGTCGACCTGCCGGACCGGACGTGGCCCGACAAGCGCATCACGAAGGCCCCCCGCTGGTGCGCCGTCGACCTGCGCGACGGCAACCAGGCCCTGATCGAGCCGATGGACGCCGAGCGCAAGCTGCGCATGTTCGACCTGCTCGTGCAGATGGGCTACAAGGAGATCGAGGTCGGCTTCCCGTCCGCGTCGCAGACGGACTTCGACTTCGTGCGCCAGCTCATCGACACCGGCCGCATCCCCGACGACGTGGTCATCCAGGTGCTCACGCAGTGCCGCGACCACCTCATCGAGCGCACCTACGACGCCATCCGCGGCGCCAAGCAGGCGATCGTGCACATCTACAACTCGACGTCGATCCTGCAGCGCGAGGTCGTGTTCCGCAGCGACATGGACGGCATCGTCGACATCGCGCTGCAGGCCGCGCGCCTGTGCCGCAAGCTCGAGGAGACCGTGCCCGAGACGACGGTGTACTACGAGTACTCGCCCGAGTCGTACACCGGCACGGAGCTCGAGTTCGCCGCCCGCATCTGCAACGAGGTGCTGGAGGTGCTGGAGCCGACGGCCGAGCGCCCGGTGATCGTCAACCTGCCGGCGACGGTCGAGATGGCCACCCCGAACGTCTACGCCGACTCGATCGAGTGGATGAACCGGAACCTGGCGTTCCGCGAGCACGTCGTGCTGTCGCTGCACCCGCACAACGACCGGGGCACCGCCGTCGCCGCCGCGGAGCTCGGCTACCAGGCCGGCGCCGACCGCATCGAGGGGTGCCTGTTCGGCAACGGCGAGCGGACCGGCAACGTCGACCTGGTGACGCTCGGCATGAACCTGTTCAGCCAGGGCGTCGACCCGCAGATCGACTTCACCGTCGGCGGCGGCATCGACGGGATCCGCCGCACGGTCGAGCACTGCAACCAGATCCCCGTGCACGAGCGGCACCCGTACGTGGGCGACCTCGTCTTCACCGCGTTCTCCGGCTCCCACCAGGACGCGATCAAGAAGGGCTTCGAGCACATGGCGGCCCGCGCGGAGGCGGAGGGCAAGCCGGTCGACGAGCTCACCTGGGGCGTGCCGTACCTGCCCATCGACCCGAAGGACGTGGGTCGGTCGTACGAGGCCGTCATCCGCGTGAACTCGCAGTCCGGCAAGGGCGGCATCGCGTACCTGCTGTCCACCGAGCACTCGCTGGACCTGCCGCGTCGCCTGCAGATCGAGTTCTCCGGCGTCGTGCAGCACTACACGGACACCGAGGGCAGCGAGGTCACCGGATCCGACATCTGGCGGATCTTCAGCGACGAGTACCTGCCCGTCGAGGTGGGCGACCCGCGGGGGCTGGAGCCGTGGGGTCGCCTGCGGCTGCGCGAGACCCGGACGACGTCGGCCGAGGGCGGCGTCACCGCGCTCGCCGTCGACGTCCTGGACCAGGGCGTGGAGCACACGCTGGAGGGCACCGGCAACGGGCCGCTCGCCGCGTTCGTCGACGCGATCTCGAAGGTCGGCGTGGACGTGCGGGTGCTCGACTACGCGGAGCACGCCCTGTCCGAGGGCGGCGACGCCACCGCCGCGGCCTACGTCGAGTGCCAGGTGGGCGACGACGTGCTGTGGGGCGTCGGCATCGACCCGTCCATCACGACGGCGTCGCTCAAGGCGATCGTGTCGGCCGTGAACCGCGCCGCCCGCGCCTGACCCGTCCCGCGAGCCATCAGGGCCAGGGCCACGTCCGCGTGGCCCTGGCCCTGACCTGTTTCGTGGGTGGGGGCTGAGAGAATGGGCCCGTGCCCCTGTACCGAGACGACGCGATCGTGCTGCGCACCCACAAGCTGGGCGAGGCCGACCGGATCGTCACGTTCCTCACCCGCGAGCACGGCAAGGTGCGCGGGGTCGGCCGCGGGGTGCGGCGCACGTCGTCGCGCTTCGGGGCGCGGCTGGAGCCGTTCATGGTCGTGGACGTGCAGCTGCACACCGGGCGCAACCTCGACACCGTGACGCAGGTGGAGACGGTGGGGGCCTACGCCCGCGCCATCTGCGAGGACTACGCGCTGTACACGTCCGGCGCGGCGATGCTCGAGGCCGCCGACCGCCTGGTCGCCGCGGAGCACGAGCCCGCCGTGCAGCAGTACTGGCTGCTCGCCGGGGCCCTGCGGGCGCTGGCCGAGCGCGCGCACGCGCCGGGCCTGGTGCTCGACTCGTACCTGCTGCGCGGGCTCGCCGTCGCCGGCTGGGCGCCGTCGTTCACCGACTGCGCCCGCTGCGGCGAGCCCGGCCCGCACCACGCGTTCTCGGTCGGACAGGGCGGCGCGGTGTGCTCCCGCTGCCGGCCGCCGGGCTCCACCGCACCCGCTCCGGAGACCTTCGCGCTGCTCGGCGCCCTGCTCGGCGGGGACTGGGAGACGGCGGACGCCTCCGAGACGCGCCACCGCACCGAGGCCTCGGGGCTGGTCGCCGCCTACTCCCAGTACTACCTGGAGCGCACGCTGCGTTCGCTGCGCATGATCGAGCGCACATGATCGAGAGAGAGGCCTGATGCCCCGTTCGTCCGTCGAGTACGCCGAGCCCTACCCGCACCCCTCGGGCGCGACGCCGCCGAACATCCCCGCGCAGTTCGTGCCGAACCACGTGGCGATCGTCATGGACGGCAACGGCCGGTGGGCCAACGCGCGCGGGCTGCCGCGGGTGGAGGGGCACAAGCAGGGGGAGAAGTCCCTGCTCGACGTTGTGGCCGGCGCCGTGCAGATCGGCGTCCGGCACGTCTCCGCGTACGCGTTCAGCACGGAGAACTGGAAGCGGTCGCCGGACGAGGTGAAGTTCCTCATGAACTTCAACCGCGACGTCATCCGCCGGCGACGCGACGAGATGTCGTCGTGGGGCGTGCGCATCCGTTGGGCCGGCCGCCGGCCGAAGCTGTGGGGCTCGGTGATCAAGGAGCTGCAGGTCGCCGAGGAGATGACCCGGGAGAACGACCGCTGCACGCTGACGATGTGCGTCAACTACGGCGGGCGGGCGGAGATCGCCGACGCCGCGGCCGCCATCGCGCGCGAGGCCGCGGCGGGGAGGCTGAACCCGGCGCGGGTCTCGGAGAAGACCGTCCAGAAGTACCTCGACGAGCCCGACCTGCCGGACGTCGACCTGTTCCTGCGCTCGTCGGGGGAGCAGCGCACCTCGAACTTCATGATCTGGCAGGCGGCGTACGCCGAGATGGTGTTCCTGCCCGAGCCGTGGCCCGACGTCGACCGTCGGCACCTGTGGCGGGCCGTGGAGGAGTTCGCGCGCCGCGACCGCCGTTACGGCGGGGCCGTCGACACCCCCGACGCCGGCTGAACGAGCAGGAACCCCCGTCCGGTCGTGGCGACCGGGCGGGGGTTCCTGCGTGATCGGGCGGCGGGATCAGTCGCCGAGCACCGTCGCCATGGAGTCGACGAGGGCGGGCAGACCCTTCTCCCAGTACACCGACAGGGCGGTGGGCGGCGACACGGCCGACACCTCCGCCGTCCCGACGACCTTCACGACCTTCCCGGCCTTGACCGCGGGGATCGCCTGGAGGTCCTTGTTGTCGTCGAAGGCCTGGGCGGCCTCGTCGCTGGCCGAGTAGGAGATGACGAAGTCCGAGTCGAGCTTGTCCAGCTCCTCGTAGGACAGGTCGTAGTAGAAGCTGCCGTTCGACGTGTCGAGCTCCGTGACCGAGGGCGCGTTCTTCACGCCCAGGCCCTCGAGGAACACGGTCCGCGGGTCCAGCGGCGTGTAGACGGAGACGATGCCCTTCGTCGGGTCGTCGTAGATCGCCGCGAACGTCTTGCCGGCGAACTCCGGGTGCTCGGCGGCCTGCTGGGCGACGAAGTCGTCGATGTCGCCGAGCACCTGGTCGCCCGCGTCCGAGCGGCCGAGGGCCTCGGCCGTGAGCGTGATCGTGTCCTGCCACGTGGTGGTCCAGGGGGCGTCGGGGTAGGCGACGACGGGGGCGATGTCGCTCAGGACGTCGTACTGCTCCTGGGTGAGCCCGGAGTAGGGCGCCACGATGAGGTCGGGCTTCGCCTCGACGAACTCCTCGTAGGGCACCGTCGAGCCGCCCTCGGGGTCGGACAGGATGGCGGGCTTGTCCACGCCCTCCTCGTCGTAGGCGTCCTCGACCCACGGCAGCAGCGCGTCCTCGCCGACGGTGTAGATCTGCTCGGCGACCGCGACCGGGTAGACGCCGGCGGCGATGGCGGCCTCGGTGGAGCCCCAGCCCCACGTGGCGACGCGCTGCGGCGCCTTCTCGATCACCGTCTCGCCGAGCGCGTGCTCGATCGTGATCGGGAACTCGTCGGTGGGCTCGGAGCGGACGTTGCCCGAGGCGGCCGACTGGTCGCTCTCCGGGGCGTCGTCGGAGGCGCAGCCGGCGAGGGTCAGGGCGGCCGTCGCCGCGAGGGCGGCGGCAGCGGTGAGAGGACGGCGAAGACGCACGAGTTCTCCTCGGTTGCTCGCGCCGGCGGCGCGAGAGGAACAATAGGTGAGGCGAGCCTAACCTATCTCGGGCCGTCGCCGTGCGTCCGGCCGAGGGGGACGACGAGTGGCGTTCCCGACACCGGGTCCGGCACGACCTGCGCCCGCAGGCCGAACGCCGCATGCACCGAGGCGGCGGTGAGCACGTCACCGGGGCGGCCCTCGGCCACCACCTGCCCGGCGCTCATCACCACCAGGTGGTCGGCGTACCGGGCGGCCAGGTTGAGCTCGTGCAGCACCATCACCACGGTGGTGCCCCGGGTGCGGTTCAGCTCGGTCAGCAGGTCGAGCAGGTCGACCTGGTGGGCGAGGTCGAGGTACGTGGTGGGCTCGTCGAGCAGCACGACGTCGGTCTCCTGCGCCAGCACCATCGCGATCCACACCCGCTGGCGCTGGCCGCCCGACAGCTCGGCGACGGGCCGGTCGGCGAGGTCGGCGACCCCGGTGGCCTCCAGGGCGCGCAGCACCGCGCCGTCGTCGGTGGAGCTGTGCCGGCCGAACCACCCCTGGTGGGGATACCGGCCGCGGCCCACGAGCTCCGCGACGCGGACGCCGTCGGGCGCGATCGACGACTGCGGCAGCACGCCGACCCGCTTCGCCAGCTCCTTGCGCGACAGGCCGCCCACGTCCTCGCCGCCCAGCGTCACGCGGCCGCCGTCGAGCGGGTGCAGGCGCGCCAGGCCGCGCAGGAGGGTCGACTTGCCGCAGGCGTTGGGGCCGACGATCGCCGTCACGCGGCCGGCGGGGAGCTCCAGGTCGAGCCCGTCGATCACGCGGTGCCCGTCGTACCCGAGGCTCACGCCGTGCGCGCGCAGCGTGACGTCCGGCGCCGCCTCCCGGCGCGTGCCGGACGTCGTGCCCGGCGTCGCGTCAGGACGCGCGGGCGGCGCGGGGGGCCGGTGCACGTCGGTCATGCGAGCCTCTTCCTTCGGTCGGTGGCCAGGAGCCACAGCAGGTAAGGGGCGCCGATCAGCCCGGTCACGATGCCCGTGGGTGCCTCGAGGCCGAACAGCAGGTGCTGACCCACGACGTCCGCGGCGAGCACGAGGACGGCGCCGGTGAGCACCGAGACGGCGAGGGCGGCGCCGCCGTCGGACAGCAGGCGGCGCGCGATCGCGGGGGCCACGAGGGCCACGAACGCGAGCGGGCCGACGAACGACGTCGCGACCCCCACCAGGCCGACGGCCAGCAGCAGGGACGTCACGCGGGCGGCGTCGACGGGGACGCCGAGGGCGCGCGCGTTGTCGTCGCCGAGCGCGAGCGGGCCCTGCCACCGTGAGACGGCGGCGATCCCGGCGCCGAGGACCAGGGCGGCCGCGGCGAAGGCCACGAGGTCCGCGCCGCGCACGTCGGCCACGCTCCCGACCGTCCACACGAGGGCGGACTGGGCGGCGCGGATCTCGACGCTCGCCAGCAGCCAGGCCAGCAGCGACGAGCACAGGTAGGCGAAGCCGACGCCGACCAGGACGAAGCGGATCGAGTGCAGGCCCTGGCGCCACGCGAACAGCCAGATGGCGATCGCGACGACGAGCGCGCCCACGAACGCCGCCCCGGACACGGCCAGGCCGGTGAGTCCCAGCACGAGCATCGCGGTGACCGCGCCGAGGCTCGCGCCGCTGGCGATGCCGAGGATGTCCGGGCTGGCGAGCGGGTTGCGCAGGGTGGTCTGGAACATGGCGCCCGCGAGCCCGAAGGACGCGCCCGCGAGGACGGCCGTCTCGATGCGGGGCAGCCGCAGCCGGTGCACGACGAACATGTCGGCGTCCGACCCGACGCCGAACAGCGCCGCCAGGGCGCGGCCGGGCGCGAGCGACGCCTCGCCGAGCGTGAGGGCGAGGGTCGCGAACGCCACGAGGAGGACGACGAGCGACGCGACCACGAGGGTGAGCCGCCGCCGACGGCGGCGGCGCAGGGAGGCGACGGGGTCCGCGGCGGCGACGGGGGAGTCGGGGCCCGCCGGGCGGGCGGCGAGGTCGGCGGTCATCTCACACCCCCGCCACGGTCCGGCCGCGGGCCACGGCCACGAGGACGGGGGCGCCGATCGCGGCGGCGACGACGCCGGCCTCGAGCTCGGAGTGCGGCAGCACCAGGCGTCCGACGACGTCGGCCCCCAGCAGCATCACGGGGCCCAGGACGGCGGTCAGCGGGACGATCCAGCGGTAGTCCGTGCCGACCAGGCGCCGGGCGGCGTGCGGCACGGCGAGCCCGACGAGGGCGATGGGGCCGGCCAGCGCCGTCGCCGTCCCGGCGAGCAGGATGACGGCGACGGCCGTGAGCCCCCGCGTCACCCCGACGCGCTGGCCGAGCGCGGAGGCGACGTCGTCACCGAGCGCGAGCATGGACAACCGGTGGGCGAGCGCCCCGGCCAGCACGACGCCGACGACGACGAACGGCCACAGCACCGCGAGCGTCTCCGTGCCCCGCCCGGTGAGGGAGCCCACCGCCCAGAACCGGTACATGTTGAAGGCCTCGGGGTCGCGCAGCAGCACCAGGGTGATCAGGGGCGTGATGAGCGCGGTGACGGTCGCGCCGACGAGGGCGAGCTTGACCGGTTGCCCGGCGCCGATGGAGAAGACCAGCAGCGCGGCGGCGGCGGTGCCCGCGAACGCGAACCAGACGAACCCGAGCGGCGAGGCCACGCCGAGCATCGACACGGCGATCACGACGGCGAGCGACGCGCCCGAGTTGAGGCCGAGCAGGCCGGGGTCGGCGATGGGGTTGCGGGTGACGCCCTGCACGAGGGTGCCCGCGATGCCGAGCGCCGCGCCGGCGGCGAGGCCGATCAGCGTGCGCGGCACGCGCTGGTCCCGCACGACGTCGTGGTCGACGTTCCCCGCGACCGGGTGGGTGAGGGCCTGCCAGACGGTCGCGACGTCGATGTCGCGCACGCCCAGCGCGAGGCTCGCCAGCACAACGAGGGTGAGCACCACGAGGGCGGCCAGGACCACCAGGAGGCGGCCGCGGGCGCGCCGGGCGACGAGGGCGGACGCGGGCCGGGCTGCGGGGGCGACGGCGGCGGTGGTCGTGCTCACGACGCGTCCTCGGCCGCGGGGGCGGCCGTCGGGTCGGCGGGGCGTCCGGCGGGGTGTTCCGCGGGCGTCCGACGGGTCAGCCGGTAGGCCACCCAGGAGACCAGGGCCACCGCCCCGAGGCCGACCGCGACGAGGGTGACGGGATGGCGCAGGCCGACGGCGATCGCCGCGTTGACGGCGGCGGTGCCGACCGTCGTCCAGATGCCGGCCCACACGGCGCAGCCGGCGAGCAGCGCCGCGAGGTAGCGGCCGAAGGGCATCCGCAGGTAGCCCGCGGCGAGGTTGACGAGGGTCTGCACCCCGACGGTGAAGAACGACAGGGTCACCGCGGGCGGGCCCCAGCGGTTCACGCGCTCGATCACGGCCGCCGCGCCCGGGCGGGCCAGCGTGTCGGCGACCCGGCCGCGGGACGTGCCGCGGGCCACGCCGCGCCCCGCCCAGTAGGTGGCCTGCGCGCGCACCAGCACGATCCCGAACGCGGCCGCGTAGACGACCCAGAACGGCACACCGGCGATCGTGAAGACGCCGGTGGGTTCCTCGGCGGCCGCGGCGAGCGCGGGCGTGGTCAGGTGCACGGGAACATTGTGCCCGACTGAGGTATGCCTGCCCTAATTCGACCGGTCGTCCGCCGACCGGCACGCGGCGCAGGTGCCCCACAGCTCCACGGTGTGCTCGATGTCGGCGAAGCCGTGCGCGGCACCGACCGACGCGGACCACTGCTCGACCGTCGGGCCGTCGATCTCGACCGTGCTCCCGCAGGTCCGGCACACCAGGTGGTGATGGTGCTCTCGCCGGGCGCAGCGGCGGTAGAGGCTCTCGCCGTCCTCGCTGCGCAGCACGTCGACGTCGCCGCCGTCGGCCAGCGCCTGGAGCGTCCGGTACACGGTGGCGAGGCCGACCGCGTCCCCGCGGGAGCGCAGCAGCTCGTGCAGCTGCTGGGCGCTGCGGAACTCGTCGGTGTCGCCGAGGGCGTCCGCCACGGCCGCCCGTTGCCGCGTCATTCGCGGCGGTGCGGCGGTCCGGGCGGTGCGGGACGTGGTGTCGTTCACGGCGTGCACTCCTCCTGAGGTGCGCCCCGGCCGGCGCCGGCCGGGGAGACGGCGACGTCGTCGGGGATGTCGGGATGCGGGTCGCGGGGCGCGCGCCGGCGGGCGAGCAGCGGGTGCAGCGCGGCGACCACGGCGTAGACGGCGATCGCGAGGACCACGATGAGCGCGCCGGGCGAGACGTTGTGCCAGTAGGTGATGGACAGTCCCGTGACGCACACGGTGACGCCCACGACCGACGCGACGAGCATCGTGCGCCGGAACGACCGGGTGACGAGCTGGCCGATCGCCACCGGCACGATCATGAGCGCCGAGACGAGGAGCAGCCCGACGACACGCATCGCGACCGTCACCGTCAGCGCGGCGAGCACCGCCACGGCCATGTTCAGCGCCCAGACGGGCAGCCCCGAGGAGACGGCGAACTCCTCGTCGTGGCTCACGGAGAACAGCGCGGCGCGCAGCCCCAGGCCGATGAGCAGGATGAGGCCGCACAGGGCCACGGTGACCCAGACGTCGGAGAGCGTCACCGAGGAGATGGAGCCGAACAGGTAGGCCATGAGGCTGCCGGACGAGCCGCCGGCCAGCCCGATGAGCAGCACGCCGCCCGCGATGCCGCCGTAGAACAGGATGGCGAGCGCCAGGTCGCCCGACGTGCGGCCGCGGCGGCGCACGACCTCGATGAGGACCGAGCCGGCGACGGCGGCGACCACCGCGCCGGGGACGGCGAGGACGTCGTCGGGCACGAGGCCCATCGCCGCGCCCACGAGCCAGCCGAGCGCGACGCCGGTGAGCGCGACGTGCCCGATGCCGTCGCCCAGCAGGGCGAGGCGCTTCTGCACCAGGTACGTGCCGACGACGGGCGCGCTCAGGCCGACCAGCAGGGCGGCGACGAGCGCTCGCTGCATGAACGGGTCGGTGACCATCTCCCACAGGCCGCTCACGGTGCCACCTCGTCCTCGGTGTCGTCGGGTCGCTCGAACGGGCCCTCGGCGAGGCGCACGTCCTCGGGGCGCTGCACGGTGCGGGCGTGCGCGTGCGGGTGCACGTGCTCGTGGGCGTCGCCGCCGTGGCCCGGCTGCGGGGCGGGCGGGGCGCCGTCGTGCACCACGCGCCCGTGCCGCAGCACGACGCAGCGCTGCACCAGGGGCGCGAGCTCGCCGAGCTCGTGCAGCACGACCAGCACGGTCATGCCCTCGGCCACGAGCCGCGTCATGGTGGCGGCGAAGGCCTCCTGGCTGGGCCGGTCGACGCCGGCGACGGGCTCGTCCAGCACGAGCAGCTCGGGCCTGCGGACCAGGGCGCGGGCGATGAGCACGCGCTGCTGCTGGCCGCCGGAGAGCTGGTGCGTGGCGTAGCGGGCGCGGTCGGCGAGGCCGACCAGGTCGAGCGCCTCGCGCACGCGGGCGCGCCAGCCGCGCGGCAGCCGCAGGCGCCGGCCGTGCAGCAGGCCCGAGGCCACGACCTCGGCCGCCGTGGACGGGACGCCGGCGGCGGCGCTGACGCGCTGCGGGACGTAGCCGACGCGGGACCAGGGGACGGCGTTGCCGAGCGCGTGCCCGAACAGGTGCACGCTGCCCTCGGCAGCCGGCAGCACGCCGACGAGCGTGCGCACCAGGGTGGACTTGCCGGAGCCGTTGGCGCCCAGCAGCGCGACGACCTCGCCGCGGCGGACCGTGAGGTCCACCCCGCGCAGCACGGGGCTGGCGCCGAGGCGGACGTGCACGTCACGGGCCTCGATCGCCGGGACGGCGTCGTCCCGCGGCGGCGGGGGAGTCTCGGCCCCGCTCGGGGAGTCGGTGGCGAGCGTGGTCATGAGCACTGGAGCCCTTCGGTGAGCGCGGCCAGGTTGTCCTGCATGACCGAGACGTAGTCGTCCCCTGCCGCGGCCGCGTCCTTCGACAGGCCCTCGAGCGGGTCGAGGACGGCCGTCGTGACGCCGATGTCGTTCGCGAGGGTCTCGGCCACCTTCGGGCTGGTGAGCGTCTCGGTGAAGATGGTGCTGACGTCGTTCTCCTCGACGATCGCACCCACCTCGCGCAGCCGCGCGGGGGACGGCTCGGCCTCCGGGTCGAGGCCGACGATGCCCACCTGCTCCAGGTCGTAGCGCTCGGCGAGGTAGCCGAACGCCTCGTGCGACGTGACGAGCGTGCGCGACTCGCACTCCTCCAGGCCGGCGGAGAACTCGCCGTCCAGGTCCGTCAGCGCCTTCTCCAGGGTGCGGGCGTTCTCGGCGTACGTGGCCGCGTGCTCCGGGTCCGCCTCCCCGAGGGACGCGGCGACGGCATGGCCGACGTCGATCACGCGCGTCGGGTCGAGCCAGAAGTGCGGGTCCTTCGCGCCCTCGGCGTGGTCGTGGCCGTCGTCGGCGCCCTCGTCGGCGTGCTCGCCCGTGTCCTCGAGCGCGTCCGCCGTCGCGTCCTCGCCCGTCGGCGTGCCGGGGTGCTGCTCGAGCGTCACGACGTCGCTCGTGTCCACCACGTGCTCGGGCGACTGCGTCGCGACGGCCTCGTCGACGGCGGACTGGAAGCCGGAGGAGTACACGACGAGGTCCGCCGTGCCGATCTCGCGCACCTGCGCGGGGGAGAGCTCGAGGTCGTGCGGCTCCGCTGCCGGCGGCGTGAGGTTGGAGACCGTGACGAGGTCGCCGCCCACCTGCTCGGCGACGTACTGGAGCGGGTAGAAGGACGCGAGCACCTCGAGCGTGCCGTCGGCGGAGCCGTCGTCGGTGGAGCAGCCCGCGAGCACGGCGGGCAGGGCGAGGACGGGCAGGGCGGCGAGGGCCGCGCGTCGGCGAAGCATGAGAACGATTCTCAGATAATTGAGAACGGTTGTCAACACGGCCGTGCGCCCGCCGGCCCGGAGCCGATCTCACCCTCTCCGGCGCGTCACCGGCCACCGGGCGGGACGTCCCATCATCGGAGGGTGCGGCGCGGGAAGGAGGGCCGCCATGGCGCTGCAGTGGCGGGTGCGCCTGCTCGGGGCGGCGATCAACCGGGCGGTGGTCCCGTACGCCCGGATGTCGGACGCCACGCGGCACAGGCTGAACTCCCGGTCCGGACCCCGCTGGGTCGGCGAGGTCCTCAGCGGCCGCCCCGACCCCGCGGCGGGCGTGGGAGAGCTCGTCGTCCCGGGGCCGGCCGGCGGGATCCCCGCGCTGACCTACCGGCCCGCGGGGGTCGAGGGAAGCCTCCCACTGCTCGTCGTGCTGCACGGCGGCGGGTTCGTCTTCGGGCACCGGTCCATGACGGCCTGGCTGTCCAGCCACCTCGCGACGCGCGTCGGCGCCGTCGTCGTCGCGCCCGGGTACCGCCTGGCCCCGGAGTTCCCCGTCCCGGCGCCGGGCGAGGACTGCTACGCCGTCGCGGCCTGGGCGGCGGCGCACGCCGCCGAGCTCGGCGGGGACGGGGGCCGGCTCGCCGTCGTGGGGGAGAGCGCCGGGGCGACCCTCGCCGCGGTGGTGACGCTGCTGGCGCGCGAGCGCGGCGGCCCGCACCTCCGCGCCCAGGCCCTGGCGCAGGGCGCCTTCGACCTGCGCCCGGGGGCGCCGATGATGATCCCGCAAGCGGCCTGGCCCTTCGGGCGCACCGCCGACGCGCCGGACGCGGTCGCCGCCTACCTGGGCTCGGCGGGCGACCCGGGCGACCCGCTCGTGTCGCCGCAGCTCGCCGAGCACGCGGGGCTGCCCCCGGCGTTCGTGCTCACCGCCGACCATGACTACCTGCGCGAGGACGGGGAGCGCTACGGCGCGGCGCTGCGCGCGGCGGGCGTGCGCGTGGAGCACCTGCACCTCGTCGACAGCCCGCACGGCGTCTTCTCGTTCCCGGGCTGGTGCGCCGCCGCCGTGCCGGCGCTCGACCGCCTGGCGGCGTTCCTGCGGCGCGAGCTCGCGGTGCTCCCGTAGCCCCGGTCGCGAGGAGGACCCGATGCGGTTCGACGAGCTGGTGCTGGTCCGGCTGCTGCGCCCCGAGGGCTGGGCGCCGCTGCCCGAGGACGACGCGGTGGCGGTCCAGGACGCGCACCTGGCGGCCGTCGCCGACCTGCACGAGCGCGGCCTGCTGCTCGCGGCCGGCCCGGCGGAGGGGGCCGGCGAGCAGGTCCGGGGATTCGCCGTCATGACGTGCGGTCTCGAGGAGGCCCAGGAGCTGTGGGCCCAGGACCCCGCGGTGCTCGCGGGCCGGTTCGTGGCCGAGTGCACGGCGTGGCTCATGCCGGCCGGGATGGTCGTCCCCGGACCGGGCGCCCCGCCGCGCTCGGTGGCCGAGGCCGAGGGGTGACGGGCCGGGTCGGGCCCGCCCGGGCCGGTGGACGGGCCCCGGTAGGCTGGGGGCACCGCAGCCGGTCGACGTCGGGCCCCGACGTGCCGACCGGGCGGCGTTCCCCGCACCGGCCCCACGAGCCACGTGGCGGCCCGACATCCAGGAGTGATCCGTGGCAGCACCGTCCCCGTCCGCCAAGCTCGACGCCGTCGTCTCCCTCGCCAAGCGGCGAGGTTTCGTGTTCCAGTCCGGCGAGATCTACGGCGGTACGCGCTCCGCGTGGGACTACGGGCCCCTCGGCGTGGAGCTGAAGGAGAACATCAAGCAGCAGTGGTGGCGCGCGATGACGCGTCGCGACGACGTCGTGGGTCTCGACTCCGCCGTCATCCTGCCCACGCCCGTGTGGCACGCGTCCGGCCACCTCGGCGCGTTCAACGACCCGCTGACCGAGTGCCTCTCGTGCCACAAGCGGTTCCGCGAGGACCACATGATCGAGGAGTTCGAGGAGAAGAAGGGCCGCGCCCCCGAGGGCGGCCTCGCCGAGATCGCCTGCCCCAACTGCGGCACCCGCGGGCAGTGGACCGAGCCCCGCGACTTCAACATGATGCTCAAGACGTACCTCGGCCCCGTCGAGGACGAGTCCGGCGTGCACTACCTGCGCCCCGAGACGGCGCAGGGCATCTTCGTGAACTTCTCCAACGTGGCCGCCGCGTCGCGCAAGAAGCCGCCGTTCGGCATCGCGCAGATCGGCAAGTCGTTCCGCAACGAGATCACGCCGGGCAACTTCATCTTCCGCACGCGGGAGTTCGAGCAGATGGAGATGGAGTTCTTCGTCGCGCCGGGCACGGACGCCGAGTGGCACCAGTACTGGATCGACACCCGGATGTCCTGGTACACGGACCTCGGCATCGACCCCGAGAACCTGCGCCTGTACGAGCACCCGGCCGAGAAGCTCTCGCACTACTCCACCCGCACGGTGGACATCGAGTACCGCTTCGGCTTCACCGGCAGCGAGTGGGGCGAGCTCGAGGGCATCGCGAACCGCACCGACTTCGACCTCAAGACCCACTCGGAGCACTCCGGCAAGGACCTGTCGTACTTCGACCAGACGACGAACGAGCGCTGGCTGCCGTACGTCATCGAGCCGGCGGCGGGCCTGACCCGCTCGCTCATGGCGTTCCTCGTCGAGGCGTACGCCGAGGACGAGGCGCCCAACACCAAGGGCGGCGTCGACAAGCGCACGGTGCTGCGCCTCGACCCGCGCCTCGCGCCGGTCAAGGCCGCCGTCCTCCCGCTGTCGCGCAACGAGGCCCTGTCGCCCAAGGCGCGCGACCTCGCCGCGGAGCTGCGTCGGAGCTGGAACGTCGACTTCGACGACGCCGGCGCCATCGGTCGGCGCTACCGCCGTCAGGACGAGATCGGCACGCCGTTCTGCGTCACGGTCGACTTCGACACCCTGGACGACGACGCCGTGACCATCCGCCACCGCGACACCATGGCGCAGGAGCGCGTGGCGCTCCCCAAGGTCACCGCCTACCTCGCGGAGCACCTCGCCGCCTTCTGACCGGAGCCCGCCTTCAAGGCGGAAGGGGCTCGGATCCGCCGCAGCGGACCCGAGCCCCTTCGTGCGTCCCCCTGACGCTGCTCGCTCAGGTGCGGCTTCGCCGGACCAGTCCGAGCACGAGGCTCGCGACCAGGACGATGACGCCGAGCCAGATCAGGAACTGGCCGATGCTCGTCGCGACCCCGAGGATCACGAGGACGACGCCGACCAGAACGAGGATGAGCCATGCGGGCATGGGGACCTCCAGTCTCTTCGCGCCGCCCGTGCGGCGACGCGATCGCGACGATGTTGGCACGCATTCCCGATACACGCGCGTTGTCGGCTTCGCCCGTGATGCCCCTCACAACCCGGTCGTGAACCGCCCTGTCCCGTGCACCACGGCCTCGATGGTGCGGGCCACCTCCTCGACCGCGGGACGGCGGGGCGCCGTCGACGGCTCGAGCAGCACGATCTCGCGCTCCACGAGGTCGAACAGGGTGGTGGTGCGCAGGTCGTGCGCGGGGCGCAGCGTGAGCATGATCGGCGTGGCCAGCGTCACGCCGAGCCCCTGCGCCACCAGGGCGAGCGTCGTGGAGGTGTCGTTCACCTCGTGCGCGGCGCGGGGCTCGAAGCCCGCGGCACGGCAGGCGCCCCGCACCGCCGCGCCGTAGTGCGTCGGCAACGGGGGCAGGATCCAGGGCATCTCGGCGAGGTCGGCGAGGTGGAGGCGTGCGGGCAGGTCCGAGGTGGGCGTGGAGACCAGCTCGAACCGCTCGGTCCGCAGGGGGCGCAGGGCCGTGCCGGGGAGCCGGGGGATGGGTGCGCCCGGATAGTCGAGGCCGAGCCCGAGGTCGACGTCGCCGCGTCGGACCGCGCCCGCCACGTCGTCGACCGTGAGCTCGATCCCGACCAGGGTGATGCGCGGGTGCGACGCCGCCAGGCGCGCGACGAGCTGGGGCAGCAGGCTGGCAGCGACCGTCGCGAAGGCGCCGACGCGCACCGTGCCCGACGCGTCGCCGCTCGCCGCGCGGGCCGAGTCGAGCGCGTCGCGCTGGGCCGCGAGGAGCGGCTCGGCCCGTTCCGCGAGCGCGAGACCGGCCTCGGTGAGCGCGACCCCCCGTCCGTGCGGCCGGACCACCTCCGTGCCCACCGCCCGGGCGAGCGCCGCGAGCTGGTGCGAGACGGCGCCCGTCGTGTAGCCCAGGGCCGCGGCGGCGGCGGTCATCGTGCGGTGGTCGGCGAGCGCGCGCAGGGCGCGCAGCCCCGACCAGGGCAGGTCGCGTCCCGGCGGTTCGGCCGCACCGGTGTCCATCTCGCCAGGCTACAACCGTGCAGAGTCCCTGCACGGTTACGGCGACGAACCTTCGATGGTGCTGGACGCTCGTCCCGGTCCACGATGGGCGCACGAGCAGGTCGACGAGGAGGTCGGGTGGAGCGGTCCCAGGCGGTGCCGTCGCGGGCGGACGTGGTCGTCGTCGGCGGCGGGGTGATGGGGGCGTCCGTGGCCTTCCACCTCGCGGAGGCGGGGGCGGCCGTGGTGCTGCTCGAGGCCGGCGAGCTCGGCCGCGGGAGCTCCGGCAAGCCGATCGGGGGCGTGCGCGCGCAGTTCTCAGACCCGGCGAACGTCGCGCTCGGCCACCGCAGCCTCGAGCTGTTCGAGGACTTCCGGTCCCGCCCTGGTGCCGACGTCGGGCTGCGCCAGACCGGCTACCTCTTCGCGCTGCCCACCGACGACGACGTCGCCCTGTTCGGACGGTCCGTCGCGATGCAGCGCGACCTCGGCGTCGACAGCCGCCTGCTCACCGTCGCCGAGGCCCGCCGCCTCAACCCGTACCTGTCCGCGACGGCCTACGCGGGCGCGGCCTATGCACCCCGGGACGGCTGGGCGCACCCGGCGGCGGTCGTGGCGGGGTACGCGGACGGCGCGCGCCGGCACGGGGCGAGCGTCGTCACAGGCGCGCCGGTGACCGCCGTCGACCCCGAGGCGGACGGCCGGCTCACCGTGGTGACGCCGCGCGGGGCCGTCACCGCGCCCGCCGTCGTCGTGTGCGCCGGGGCCTGGTCCCGCGACGTCGGCGCGATCGCCGACGTCGACCTGCCCGTGGACCCGGTGCGGCGCCAGATCGTGTTCACGGGACCGCTCGACCCCGCGCCGCCGACCCTGCCGTTCACCATCGACTTCGGCACCACGTTCTACCTGCACAACGCGGACGCCCGCGGCACCCTGCTGCTGGGCGCCTCGGAACCGGACACCCCGGTCGGCTTCGACACCGCCTACGACCCGGGGTGGGAGCCGTGGCTGCGCGAGCTGGTCGCGCGGGCCACCCCGGCGCTCGCCGACGCCCCGCTGACGGGGGGCTGGGCCGGGCTCTACGAGCTCACGCCGGACCACGACGCGTTGATCGGCGAGGCGCCGGCCGGCCCCGGCGGGGCGCGCGTGCTGTACGCCTGCGGTTTCTCCGGGCACGGCTTCCTGCAGGCGCCCGCCGTGGGGGAGGCCGTGGCCGACCTGTACCTCGGGCGGGCGGGGACGCCCGCGGCACGCGGTGTCGACGTGTCCGCGTTCGACGCCGGGCGGTTCGGGGCGCGACGGTCGCGCACCGAGGCGAACATCATCTGAGAGAGGACGCACGCACCGTGACGACCGACTTCTTCGCACCGTGGCAGCTCCGGGCCGCGTTCGCGCGCTCGCTGTCCGACATGTACGGGCGGGAGGTGCCCGCCTACACGACGCTGCTCGAGGTGTCCCACGACGTCAACGCCGACGTCGTGCGCGCCCGTGGCGCCGACGCGGAGCGGCTGGGCTCCATCGACCGGGTCACGGCCGAGCGGCACGGGGCGATCCGCGTGGGCACGCCGGCGGAGCTGCAGCAGGTCGCCCGGGTCTTCGGCGCGATGGGGATGCACCCCGTGGGCTTCTACGACCTGCGCGACGCGTCGTCGTCCTCCGTGCCCGTCATCTCGACCGCCTTCCGCCCGATCGACCGCGCCGAGCTGGCGCGCAACCCGTTCCGCGTCTTCACGTCCATGCTCGTGCCGTCCGACCGGCGGTTCTTCAGCGCCGACCTGCAGGAGCGCCTCGAGGCGTTCCTGACGAGGCGGACGCTGTTCGGGCCCGAGCTGCTGGCGCTCGCGGACCGCGCGGAGGCGGACGGCGGCCTGGGCGCCGGCGACGCCGCGGAGTTCCTGCGCCGCGCGACCGCCGCGTTCGAGCTGGGGCGCGAGCCCGTCGACCAGGCCTGGTACCGGGAGCTGGAGGCCGTCTCGGCGGTGGCGGCCGACATCGGCGGCGTGCCGTCCACGCACATCAACCACCTCACCCCGCGCGTGCTCGACATCGACGACCTGTACGCCCGCATGGAGGCGCGCGGCATCACGATGATCGACGCCATCCAGGGCCCGCCGCTGTGGGAGGGGCCGGACGTGCTGCTGCGGCAGACGTCGTTCCGCGCGCTCGCGGAGCCGCGCACGTTCCGCACGCCGGACGGCGAGGTCGTGCAGGACTCCCTGCGCGTGCGGTTCGGCGAGGTCGAGGCGCGCGGGATCGCGCTGACCCGCGAGGGGCGCGCGCGGTACGACGCCGCCGTCGTCGAGGGCGCGACGCCCGAGGTGTGGCGCCGCACCTTCCCCGACAGCGAGGCCGGGCTGGTCGAGCAGGGCCTCGGCTGGTTCACCTACGAGGTGTCCGACGACGGCGCCGGGCCCGCCGGGGTGCGTCGCGAGCCGATCGTCTACGAGGACTTCCTGCCCCGCTCCGCCGCCGGCATCTTCCAGTCGAACCTCACGGAGGAGGGCTCCAAGGACGCCAGCCAGGCGGGCGAGGAGCGCGACGCCGACTGGATGGCCGGCGCCGTCGGGCGCGAGCTGTTCGACCCCTTCGACCTCTACGCGGCGCAGGTGGCGGCCTCGCTCACCTCCGCCGCGCAGCGCCTCGGCGTCGCGCCGGAGACCCTGGCCGCGACGCCCGCCGTCCCCACCACCACGAGCACGGGAGCCGACGCATGACCACCATCGACACCACCACCCCCGCCACGGGCACCCTGGGCGCCGAGCTGCGCGACGCCGCGCTGGCGGCCCTGGCCCGGATCGGGGCCGACGTCCCCGCCGCCCCCGCGGAGGGCGGGCTGGCCGTCGTCTCGCCGCTGGCGGGCCAGGCCCTGCTCACGCTCCCCGAGGCGGGCGCGGCCGACGTCGACGCCGCCGTCACAGCCGCGACGGAGGCCTTCCGCACCTGGCGCTCGGTGCCCGGGCCGGTGCGCGGCGGCGTCGTGCGCCGCCTCGGCGAGCTGCTCACCGAGCACAAGGCCGACCTGGCCGAGCTGGTGACCATCGAGGCGGGCAAGATCACCTCCGAGGCGCTCGGCGAGGTGCAGGAGATGATCGACGTCTGCGACTACGCGGTCGGCCTGTCGCGGTCGCTCGGCGGCCGCACGATGCCGTCGGAGCGCCCCGGGCACCGGCTCATGGAGCAGTGGCACCCCCTCGGCGTCGTCGGCGTGGTGAGCGCGTTCAACTTCCCCGTCGCGGTGTGGTCCTGGAACACCGCCGTCGCGCTGGTCTGCGGCGACACCGTCGTGTGGAAGCCGAGCGAGAAGACGCCCCTGAGCGCGCTCGCGTCGAACGCGCTGCTGCGGCGGGCGCTCGCGGAGGCGGGGTTCCCCGAGGCCGTGAGCCAGGTCGTGCTCGGCGCCCGCGAGGCGGGGGAGGCGCTCGTCGCGGACCGCCGGGTCGCGCTGCTGTCGGCCACGGGCTCGGAGCGCATGGGCCAGCAGGTGGCGCCCGTCGTCGCCGGCCGCGGCGGTCGGTACCTGCTGGAGCTCGGCGGCAACAACGCGGCCGTCGTCGCGCCGTCCGCCGACCTCGACCTCGCCGTGCGCGGCATCGTCTTCGCCGCCGCGGGCACGGCGGGCCAGCGGTGCACCAGCCTGCGCCGCCTCGTCGTGCACTCGTCCGTGGTGGACGATCTCGTCGGGCGCCTCGAGACCGTCTACGCCGGGCTCCCGGTCGGCGACCCGCGCGCCGACGGCACGCTCGTCGGGCCCCTCACCGACGCCGGGGCGCGCGAGCGGATGCTCGCCGCGCTCGACGAGGCGCGCGCCGACGGCGGCACGGTCGTCGTGGGCGGCGAGGCGGTGGACGTCGACGGCGCGCCCGGCGCCGCCTACGTCTCGCCCGCCCTGGTGCGGATGCCGGGGCAGACGGACGTGGTGCGCCGGGAGACGTTCGCGCCGATCCTCTACGTGCTCACCTACGACACGCTCGACGAGGCCATCGCGCTGCACAACGACGTCCCGCAGGGGCTGAGCAGCGCCATCTTCACGCTCGACGTGCGGGAGGCCGAGACGTTCCTGTCGGAGGTGGGCTCCGACTGCGGCATCGTCAACGTCAACATCGGCACGTCCGGGGCGGAGATCGGCGGCGCGTTCGGCGGCGAGAAGTCCACCGGCGGCGGCCGCGAGTCCGGCTCCGACTCGTGGAAGCAGTA
Organism: Isoptericola sp. NPDC058082; assembly: GCF_042885055.1. NCBI lineage: Bacteria > Bacillati > Actinomycetota > Actinomycetes > Micrococcales > Promicromonosporaceae > Isoptericola > Isoptericola sp. NPDC058082. The sequence goes on from NZ_JBHVSQ010000001.1 coordinate 70,021, forward strand.
CATGCGCCGCGTCACCAACACCGTGAACTACTCGACCGAGCTGCCCCTCGCGCAGGGCGTGAACTTCGGCTGACGGCTCCCGTGGCGGCGTGGCCATGACAGATGTCATGGCCACGTCGTGACAGGCGACCCTGCAGGTCAGCGCGCAGGGCGACGACGATCGAGGCATGACCTCGACGAGCACCACCACATCGTCCGCACCGCCTGCGCTGAGCCTGCGCGGGCTGCGCAAGGAGTTCGCGTCGCCGTCCGGACCCGTCCGCGCGGTCGACGGCATCGACCTGGAGGTCGCCCCCGGCGAGGTGGTGGCCTTCCTCGGCCCCAACGGCGCCGGCAAGACCAGCACGATCGACATGGTGCTCGGCCTGAGCGCCCCCAGCGCCGGCACCGTGCAGGTGTTCGGCGCCGACCCCGCGGACGCGATCGCCGCCGGCCGCGTGGCCGCCGTCATGCAGACGGGCGGCCTGCTGCGCGACATCACGGTGGCCGAGACGGTCGCGCTCACCGCGGCGCTCTTCGGCCGCACCGGCTCCCCGGCGCCCTACCTGGAGCGGGCCGGCATCGCCGACCTCGCCGACCGCCTGGTGGGCACGTGCTCCGGGGGGCAGCAGCAGCGCCTGCGCTTCGCGATGGCGCTGGTCAGCGAGCCGGACCTGCTCCTCCTCGACGAGCCCACCACCGGCATGGACGTCGAGGGCCGCCGCGAGTTCTGGGCCGCGATCCGCGCCGACGCCGCCGCCGGGCGCACCGTCGTCTTCGCCACGCACTACCTGGAGGAGGCCGACACGTACGCCGACCGCGTCGTGCTGGTCAGCCGCGGACGGGTCGTCGCCGACGGTTCGACCGCCGAGGTGAGGAGCCTCGCGTCCGGCCGCACGGTGAGCGCCCGCATCGACGACGACGGCGAGCGCGCCGCCGTCGCCGCCCGGCTGCGCGACCTGCCCGTCGTCGACGCCATCGACCACCGCGGGACGCGGCTCGTCGTGCGCACCCCCGACTCCGACGTCGTCGCCCGCCTCCTGCTCACGCAGACCGCGGCGCGCGACCTCGAGGTCGCCTCCGAGAACCTCGAGGACGCGTTCGTCGCCCTCACCACCACCGCGGCCCCCGGCGCCGCGCCGAGCACGGACGGAGCCACCCGATGAGCGCCACGACCGTCACCCCCGGCACGACGACGCCGCCCCCGGCCGCCCGCACGGCCCGGCCCGCCGTCCGGCCCCTCACGGCCGCGCGCGCCTACCTCGCCGTCGAGCTGCGCCGCGCGCTGCGCAACCGGCGCACCCTGATCTTCTCGATGGTGATGCCGCCGGCCCTCTTCCTCATCTTCGGCCTGCAGGGCGACGACGTGAGCCAGAGCACGGGCCACGGGAACGTCGCCGGGTGGATCGCCGTCTCGATGGCGCTGTACGGGGCGATGGTCACCGCCACCGCGGGCGGCGCCGGCGTGTCCGTGGAGCGTGCCCAGGGGTGGACGCGGCAGCTGCGCCTCACGCCGTTGCGCCCCGCCGTCTACGTGGGGGTGAAGCTCGCCGGAGCCATGGTCCTCGGCGCGGGCTCCGTCGTGGTCACCCTCGCGGTGGCGGCGGTCGCCGGGGCCCGGATGTCGGCGGGGGCCTGGGTGCTGTGCGCCCTGCTGGCCTGGGCGGGCTCCCTCGTCTTCGCCGCGTTCGGCCTGTTCATGGGCTACCTGCTGCCGGCGGAGAACGTCATGCAGATCCTCGGGCCCGTGCTGGCGCTGCTGTCCTTCGCCGGCGGGCTGTTCATGCCGCTCGGCGACGGCTGGTGGGCCACGGTGGCGCAGCTCTTCCCGACGTACGGCCTGGCCGAGCTCGTGCACGCCCCGCTCGGCGGCGACCTCGGCGTCGCCGCGGTCGTGAACGTGCTGGCCTGGGCCGCCGTCTTCGCGGCGGGCGCCGCCTGGCGATTCCGCAAGGACACGGCGCGGGTGTGAGCGGCTGTGCCGACCCTCCGGCCCGCATCCTGCGCGGGCGTGGCACGGTGGGGGGCGTGACCTCGACGTCCCCCGCCGCGCCGTCCGCCGAGCCCGCGGGCGGCGCCGCGTTCGACCCCGCCCAGGGCGGCGCTCCCGGCGGGCCGCCCTGGGCGCGGCGGCGCATCGGGCTGCTCGTCTCGGTCGTCTGGGTCGTCTTCCTCGCGGAGCCGTTCAGGGCGGCGCTCGACGCCGACACCGTCGCGCTGCGTGTCGCGGGCGTGCTCGGCGTGCTCGGCGTGGGCGCCATCTTCGCCGGGACGGTGCTGACCCTGCAGCGCCGGGGTCGCGTGCCGCGCCGGGCCGCCGTCGTGCTGATCGTGGTCCAGGCCGTGTGCGTCGCCCTGTCGTGCCTCGCCGCGCAGGAGCACGGCCTGGTGGGTCTCGTCTTCGTGTGCGTCACGGCGATCTACTCCCTCGGCGGCCGTGCCGCGCTGTGGGTCGTCGTGACGAGCATCGTCGTGATGCTCGTGCTGCCCCGCGTGCTGCCGGGCTGGGCGACGGAGGACGGCAACGCGCTGGCGGTCGTCCTGGCCAGCGCCGCCGTCTACGGGTTCATGCAGGTGATCGACCGCAACCGGCGCCTGATCGCCGCACGGCAGGAGCTCGCCGACCTCGCCGTCGCCCGCGAGCGGGAGCGGATCGCCCGCGACATGCACGACGTGCTCGGCCACTCGCTCACCGTCATCTCCGTCAAGGCGGAGCTCGCCGCGAAGCTGCTGCGTGCCGGCGCGCCCGACCGGCCCGACGCCGCGCCCGAGGCCCGTGCCGCGCACGAGGTCGCGGACATCCAGGACCTGGCGCGCGGCGCGCTCGCCGACGTGCGCGGCATGGTCGCCGGGTCACGACGCGTGACCCTCGCCGGCGAGCTGGCCGCCACCCGGTCCGCGCTCGACGCGGCCGGCGTCGCGGCGGACCTCCCCGGCGCCGTCGACGTCGTCCCCGCCGACCGGCGTGAGCTGTTCGCGTGGGTGCTGCGGGAGGGCACCACCAACGTGCTGCGGCACGCAGGCGCGTCGCGCGTGGTCGTGACCGTCACCGCCGACTCGCTCGTGGTGGAGGACGACGGCCGCGGCCGGCCGGCGACACGGGAGGGGACACGGGACGAGGGCGGCGGCCACGGGCTGACCGGTCTGGCCGCGCGCGCCCGGCAGGCCGGCGCGGTGCTGGAGACGGGCCCGGGCCCGCTCGGCGGCTTCCGTCTCGCCGTGACGGTACGCGACGGCGCCCCGGCGGGTGCCAGGATCGACCCGTGATCCGACTGCTGCTCGCCGACGACCAGGCCCTCGTCCGCGGCGCGCTCGCCGCCCTCCTCGACCTCGAGCCCGACCTCGAGGTCGTGGCCCAGGTGGGGCGTGGCGACGAGGTGCTCGACGCGGCCCGTGAGCACGCCGTCGACGTCGCCCTGCTCGACGTCGAGATGCCCGGCCTCGACGGCATCGCGGCCGCCGCCGTGCTGCGCCGCGAGCTGCCGTCGTGCCGCTCGCTCGTCGTGACCACGTTCGGCCGTCCCGGCTACCTCCGCCGCGCGCTCGACGCCGGGGCGAGCGGGTTCGTCGTCAAGGACACGCCCGCCGAGCAGCTCGCCGACGCCGTCCGCCGCGTCCACGCCGGGCTGCGCGCCGTCGACCCGGACCTCGCCGTCGCGTCCCTGGCCGTCGGGGCGAGCCCCCTCACCGAGCGCGAGCGGCACGTGCTGGCGCTCGCGGCCGACGGCGGCACGGTCGCGCAGGTGGCGGCGGAGGCGTTCCTCTCCGAGGGCACCGTGCGCAACTACCTGTCGGCGGCCATCGGCAAGACGGGCGCCCGGACGCGTGCCGAGGCCGTGCGGATCGCGCAGGACAACGGCTGGCTCTGAGCCGCCGCCGCGACCGGGACGGGCGGCGTGACGAACCTGACCACGCCGGCACGGCGGGGTTTGCGACAATGGGAACGTGACTTCCACCCTCGATCCCGTCAGCACGCCTGCGTCCGGAGAGCTCGGCGCGGCCGTGCCCGCCGCCGAGCGCGTCCTGCCGCCGCTGCAGATCGGGCCGATCACCGTGGACACCCCGGTGGTGCTGGCGCCGATGGCCGGCGTCACCAACCGGGCCTTCCGCACGCTGTGCCGGGAGGCCGGCGCGTCGCAGGGCTACGACCCCGGGCTGTACGTGGCGGAGATGGTGACCAGCCGCGCGCTGGTGGAGCGCAACGTCGAGTCGCTGCGGATCGTCACGTTCGGCGACGACGAGACGCCCCGCTCCGCCCAGGTGTACGGCGTGGACCCCGCCACGGTCGGTGCCGCGGTGAAGATCATCGCGGGCGAGGACCGGGCCGACCACGTCGACCTCAACTTCGGCTGCCCCGTGCCCAAGGTGACGCGCAAGGGCGGCGGCTCCGCGCTCCCGTGGAAGCGGCAGCTCTTCACCGACATCGTGCGGGCGGCCGTCGAGGCGGCCGAGCCGCACGGCGTCCCCGTCACCGTGAAGATGCGCAAGGGCATCGACGACGACCACCTCACCTACCTCGAGGCCGGCCGCATCGCCGAGTCGCTCGGCGTCGCCGCGGTGGCGCTGCACGCGCGCACCGCCGCCGAGTACTACTCGGGCACCGCCGACTGGACCGCGATCGCGCGGCTCAAGGAGGAGGTGCGCAGCGTCCCCGTGCTCGGCAACGGCGACATCTGGTCCGCCGAGGACGCGCTGCGGATGGTGCGCGAGACGGGGGCGGACGGCGTCGTCGTCGGGCGCGGGTGCCAGGGCCGCCCGTGGCTCTTCGCCGACCTCGCTGCCGCGTTCCACGGCACGACGACGCGCGTGCGACCCGGCCTGCGCGAGGTCGCCGACGCGATCTTCCGCCACGGCGAGCTGATGATCGCCTACTTCGACGGCGACGAGGGCAAGGGCATGCGCGACCTGCGCAAGCACATGGCCTGGTACCTCAAGGGCTACGTCGTCGGGGGAGAGGCGCGGCACGAGCTCGCGATGGTCTCCACGCTGGCGGAGCTGCGCGAGCGGCTCGACGCCCTCGACCTGGAGCAGGGCTACCCGGGCGAGGACGCCGAGGGGCCGCGAGGCCGCGCCGGCTCACCGAAGCAGCCGCACCTGCCTTACGGCTGGCTCGACTCCCGCGACCTCGACGCGGAGTTCGAGGCGAAGCTGCGCGAGGCCGAGCTCAGCGTCAGCGGCGGCTGACCGCTCCGGTCGCGAGGTAGCACGAGAACTGCCGAGGTGGTTCGAGTTCTCGCGAGGTAGTGCACTACCTCGCGGAGTCACGAACTACCTCGGCAGTTCTCGTGCTACCTCGGCGGGGCCGTCAGGCGCGGAGCCAGACCGTGGTGTCGGCGGGGACGCGCGTCTGCGGGTCCGCGGAACGATCGGTCATGACCGGCCCGGAGGCGAGCAGCACCTCCGCGCCGCGGGGCAGCAGCACCGGCTCGGTGCCCAGGTTCGCCACCACGACGACGTCCTGGTTGCGCAGCGCGACGACGTGCGGCGAGTCGGACCAGGCGTCCAGCCACGCGAGGGCGCCCTGGCCCAGGCTCTCGGCCTTGCGCAGCGCGAGGGCGCCACGGTAGGTCTCGAAGGTCGAGCCCGGGACGCCGTACTGCGCGTCGGCGGCGTAGCGCGCGAACGACGCGGGCTGCGGCAGCCACGGCTCGCCGGCCGGTCCGAATCCGAACCCGGGGGCGTCGGCCGCCCAGGGCAGCGGCACGCGGCAGCCGTCGCGGCCGGCCTCGGCGCCGCCGGTGCGGAAGTGACCCGGGTCCTGGCGGACCTCGTTCGGCAGGGAGGTGTGCTCGGGCAGCCCGAGCTCCTCGCCCTGGAAGAGGTAGGCCGACCCGGGAAGGCCGAGCATGAGCAGGCTGGCGGCGCGGGCGCGGCGCAGGCCGAGCTCCTCGTCGGGCTGGGGGTCGGTCGCGAAGACGCCGTTGACCTTGAGCGACGGGTCGGCGGAACCGAGGCGCGACGGGTGGCGCACGACGTCGTGGTTGGACAGCACCCAGGTGGTGGGCGCGCCGACCTCGTCGTTCGCGCGGTACGACGCCTCGACGACGGTGCGCAGCGCGGCGGCGTCCCAGCCGGTGGTGAGGAAGGAGAAGTTGAACGCCTGGTGCATCTCGTCGGGGCGCACGTAGCGGGCGAGGCGGCTCAGCGGCTCCACCCACGCCTCGGCGACGAGGCAGCGGTCGCCGTCGTACTCGGCGAGCACCCGGTGCCAGGCGCGGTAGATCTCGTGCACGCCGTCCTGGTCGAACATGGGGCCCTGGTTGCCGGCGCCCGTGGAGCCGTCCTCGGGGGCGCCGGGGTCGGTGACGGGGGCGTCGTCGGCATCGTCCGCGCTGCCGGCGACCATCTCGACGTGCCCGTCCCAGTCGGGCAGGCCGTCGGCCTTGATCATGCCGTGCGCGACGTCGACGCGGAACCCGTCGACACCCCGGTCGAGCCAGAACCGCAGCACGTCCTCGAACTCGGAGCGCACCTGCGGGTTGGTCCAGTCGAGGTCGGGCTGCGTCGAGTCGAACAGGTGCAGGTACCACTGTCCGGCGGTGCCGTCCGCCTCGGTGACGCGCGTCCAGGCGGGGCCGCCGAAGATCGACTGCCAGTTGTTGGGCTCCTGCGAGCCGTCGGCGCCGCGGCCGTCGCGGAACATGTACCGCGCCCGCTCGGGGGAACCGGGGGCGGCGGCGAGCGCCTGCTGGAACCAGGCGTGCTGGTCGGAGGTGTGGTTCGGCACGAGGTCGACGATGACGCGGATCCCGCGGGCGTGGGCGCCGGCGAGCAGGTCGTCGAAGTCGGCGAGGGTGCCGAACAGCGGGTCGACGTCGCGGTAGTCGGCGACGTCGTAGCCCGCGTCGTTCTGCGGGGAGCGGTAGAACGGGGACAGCCAGACGGCGTCGACGCCGAGCGTCTCGAGGTGGTCCAGCCGGGCGGTCACACCGGGGATGTCGCCGATGCCGTCGCCGTTCGCGTCGGCGAACGAGCGCGGGTAGACCTGGTAGATCACGGCGTCGCGCCACCACTGCCGCGCGACGCCGCTCCCGGCGTGCACGACGGCGCCGGTGCGGAGCAGGTCGTCGGCCGCGCCGTCGACCGTGGCCGCGACGGGGATGGGCTGGGTGGAGGTCATCGCTGGCTTCCTCACCTGATCGGGGTCCGGGGGTCGGCACGGTCGGTCGATCCGTGTCAGACCGTCGAGTGTAAGCGTTGCTGCAAGGGTTGCAGCACCACTCCCCGAAATGACCCCTGTCAGCCCCTCGGCGCGGCCCCCGTCGAGCCGCGCACGACCAGCTCCGGCGCGAACAGCAGCTCCGTGCGCGTCGCCTGCTCGCCCTGGATCTCCGTGAGGAGGGCGCTCACGGTGGCCCGGGCCATGGCCTCGACCGGCTGCCGCACGGTCGTCAGGGGAGGTTCGGTGAACGCGATGAGCGGGGCGTCGTCGTACCCGACGACCGACACGTCGTCGGGCACGGACAGCCCCTTCGAGCGGGCGGCGCGGACCGCGCCGAGGGCCATGAGGTCCGACGCGCAGACGATCGCGGTGTGGCCCGCGTCGACGAGCTCGGCGGCCGCGGCCCGCCCGCCCTCGAGCGTGTACAGGCTGGAGCGCACGTGCTCCCGGGCCGTCGCCTCGTCGTCGGCCAGCCCGTGACGCACGAGCGCGGCGAGGAAGGCGGCGAGCTTGCGGCGCGACGGGACGTAGCGCTCGGGGCCGATCGCGAGGCCGATGCGGCGGTGCCCGAGGGTGACCAGGTGCTGCACCGCGACGTCCACGCTGGCGGCGTCGTCGGGAGACACGAACGGGGCGTCGATCCCCGGGGCGTAGCCGTTGACCAGCACGATCGGTACGCCCCGGCTGCGCAGCATCGAGTACCGGGTGTGGTCCGCGCGGGTGTCCGCGTGCAGGCCGGAGACGAAGACGATGCCGTCGACCGAGTGGTCCACCAGCGTGCTGACGTACTCGTCCTCGGTGGTGCCGCCCGGCGCCTGCGTGCACAGCAACGGGGTGTAGCCGCGCTGGGCGAGGATCGACTCGATCGCCTGCGCGAACGCGGGGAAGACCGGGTTGGTCAGCTCGGGGACGATGAGGCCGACCAGTCCCGCGGAGCGGCCGCGCAGCACGGACGGGCGCTCGTACCCGAGGACGTCGAGCGCCGCGAGCACGGCCTGCCGGGTGGAGCTGGCCACGCCGGGCTTGCCGTTGAGCACGCGGGAGACGGTGGCCGTCGACACGCCTGCCTGCTCCGCCAGGTCGCTCAGTCGGGTTCGCACCCGAGGAATCGTAGGGGACACGGGACCTCCTCGTCCTGGGGTGGGACGCCGGCGGTCGGCCGCCGGTCGCCTGCGCGATGCCTCCTCGTTGCCGCGCGTTGCTGAAAAGTTATCGCAAGATCTTGCATACCGCTGCAACGGTCCGTACGTTGTGGGCATCAAGGGCCCCGCGACGAGAGCGCCGCGTGGGCCGTCCACCGATGACAGCTGGGAGTAACCACGATGCGAAGGAGCATCCTTCTCGCCTCGGCCCTGGCCACCACCCTGGCCCTGACGGCGTGCGGCAGCGGCGAGCCGAGCGGCGACTCGAGCGCCGACGCGGACGCGAGCGCCAAGCCCTCGGCCTCGGGCTCGCTGACGGTCTGGGTCGACGAGACCCGCGAGGCCGCGGTGACGACGGCCGCCGAGGCGTACGAGGCGGAGTCCGGCGTCGACGTCGAGATCGTCCAGAAGAACTTCGAGGACATCCGCGCCGACTTCCTCGCCCAGGTCCCCACGGGCGAGGGCCCCGACATCACCGTCGGCGCCCACGACTGGCTCGGCGAGTTCACCGCCAACGGTGTGGTGGCGCCGATCGAGCTCGGCGACAAGGCGGGCGACTTCATCCCGGTCTCGGTGCAGGCGTTCACCCAGGACGGCCAGGTCTACGGCCTGCCGTACGCCATCGAGAACATCGCGCTCATCCGCAACACGGAGCTCGCGCCCGAGGCCCCGACGACCTACGACGACATGGTCGCCGCGGGGAAGAAGGCCGACACCAAGTTCCCGTTCCTCATCCAGTCGGACGGCGACAAGGGCGACCCGTACACGTATTACCCGTTCCAGACGTCGTTCGGCGCGCCGGTCTTCGAGCAGAACGACGACGGCTCGTACCGTCCGGAGCTCGCCCTCGGCGGCGAGAACGGCGAGGCGTTCGCCACGTGGCTCGGTGAGCAGGGCGAGGAGGGCAACCTCAGCATCGACATCTCCTACGACATCGCGGTCGAGGCGTTCGCCAAGGGCCAGTCGCCGTTCGTGATCGGCGGCCCGTGGATGCTGGAGCAGTTCAAGGACCTCGACCTCGCCGTCGACCCGATCCCGGCGCCGGGCGACCAGCCCGCGCAGCCGTTCGTGGGCGTCCAGGGCTTCTACGTGAGCGCGCAGAGCAAGAACGCCCTGCTCGCGAACGACTTCCTCGTCAACTACATGTCGACGCCCGAGGCGCAGACGGCGCTGTTCGAGGCCGGCGGCCGCCCGCCGGCGCTGGTCGAGGCCGCGGACGCCGCGTCCGAGGACCCGCTGGTCGCGGGCTTCCGCGAGGTCGGCGCCTCCGCCGTGCCGATGCCGTCCATCCCGGAGATGGGTTCGGTCTGGTCCTTCTGGGGCGTCACCGAGGCGAGCATCATCTCGGGCAAGGCCGACGACCCGGTCAAGGCCTGGAACAAGATGGTCTCCGACATCGAGGGTGCGCTCGGCTGATGTCGCGTGCCCGCTACAAGGGCGCCGAGGCCGGCTCCGGGACCTTCTCCGGAGCCGGCTTCGCCGTCAAGCTCGTGCTCATCGCGCTCGTGGACGCGCTCGGCGTCTTCGGCGTGCTCGCCGCGTGGCGTGCCGGGTCGTGGGGGATCCTCGCGGCCATGGTGGCGCTGCTCGTCGCCGCGAACTGGGTGTACTTCACCAAGCGCGCCCTGCCGCTGAAGTACATCCTGCCGGGGCTGGCGTTCCTGCTCGTGTACCAGGTGTACGTCGTCGGCTACACCGGCTACGTGGCCTTCACCAACTACGGCGACGGCCACAACTCCACCCAGGAGCAGGCGGTCGACGCCCTGCTGGCGCAGAACGAGCGCCGCGTCGAGGGGTCGCCGGCGCTGCCGCTGACGGTCGTGGAGAACGGGGACGGCGAGCTCGGTTTCGCCGTCGTCGAGGACGGTGCCGCGGAGGTCGGCAGCGCCGAGGAGCCGCTCGCGGCCACCCCCGACGCGACGCTCGACGGCGGGGCCGTGACCGCGGTGCCGGGCTGGACGGTGCTGGACCGAGCCACCGTGCTCCAGCGGCAGGACGAGGTCACCACGCTGCGGGTGCCCGTGTCCGACGACGCCGCCGACGGCTCGGTGCGCACGCAGGACGCCCGGACGGGCTACGTCTTCCAGCCGGTGCTGGAGTACGACGAGGCCGCCGACACGATGACCGACACGTCGACCGGCGTGGTGTACACGCCGAACGACGAGGGGCAGTTCGAGTCCGCCGACGGCGAGACGCTGCCCGTCGGCTGGCGCGTGACGGTGGGCTTCGAGAACTTCGCGACGGCGTTCGGCGACGAGCGGTACGCGGGACCCTTCGTCAAGATCCTGCTGTGGACGTTCGCGTTCGCGGTGCTGTCCGTGGTGACGACGTTCGCGCTGGGCATGTTCCTGGCGATGGTCTTCAACGACCCGCGGCTGAAGGGGCGCAAGGTCTACCGGACCCTGATGATCCTGCCGTACGCGATGCCGGGGTTCCTCGCGGCCCTGCTGTGGTCCGGCATGCTCAACAAGAGCTTCGGCGTCATCAACCAGGTGCTGCTGGGCGGGGCGGCGATCCCGTGGCTCACCGACCCCTGGCTCGCCAAGCTGTCCGTGCTCGGGGTGAACCTGTGGCTCGGCTTCCCGTACATGTTCCTCATCTGCACGGGTGCGCTGCAGTCGCTGCCGGGCGACGTGTACGAGGCCGCGCGGATCGACGGCGCCGGCAAGTGGCGCACGTGGCGCTCGATCACGATGCCGCTGCTGCTCGTGGCCACCGCGCCGCTGCTCATCTCGAGCTTCGCCTTCAACTTCAACAACTTCACCCTGATCAAGATGCTGACGGGCGGCGGGCCACGGTTCGACGACGCGTCGGTGCCGCTGGGGCACACGGACATCCTCATCTCGATGGTCTACAACGTGTCCGGGCTCGACGGGTCGGCGCCGCGCGACTACGGCCTCGCGAGCGCGCTGTCCATCGTGATCTTCGTGGTGGTCGGGGTCATCTCCGCCATCGCGTTCCGCCAGACCCGCAAGCTCGAGGAGCTGAGCTGATGACGACGTCGACCGACCGCGCGAGCTCGCGCCGACGGCCCGCGGCGACGGGCGCGGGGGAGCAGGTGCTGCGGCACCGGATGAAGCCGGCCCGCTGGGCCCGGGAGCTGGGCTGGCGGCACGTCGTCGGCGTGCTGGCGGTGCTGTACGCCGTCTTCCCGATCGTCTACGTCGTGTCGGCCTCGCTGTCGCCCTCCGGCACCCTCACCGGGTCGAACCAGTTGTTCGCGCAGGTGAGCGGCGTGAACTACGCCGAGCTGGGCGACACGAAGTTCTGGACGTGGATGGGCAACACGCTCGTCATCGGCGTCGCGACGGCCGTGGGCACCGTGCTCATGGGGGCCGCGGCGGCGTACGCCTTCTCGCGGTTCCGGTTCGCCGGCCGCCGCCTGGGCCTGACGTCGCTGCTGATCATCCAGATGTTCCCGCAGATGCTCGCGTTCGTGGCGATCTTCCTGCTGCTCATCTCCCTCGGGGAGGTCGTCCCGGCGCTGGGCCTGAACTCCAAGCTCGCGCTGATCTGCGTCTACCTCGGCGGCGCCCTGGGCGTGAACACGTTCCTCATGTACGGGTTCTTCAACACCGTGCCGCGGGAGCTCGACGAGGCGGCCAAGATCGACGGCGCCTCGCATGCCCAGGTGTACTGGACGATCATCCTGCGCCTGGTGACGCCCATCCTCGCCGTGGTGGCGCTTTTGAGCTTCATCAGCACGTTCGGCGAGTTCATCATCGCCCGCGTGGTGCTCCAGTCGGAGTCGAACTGGACGCTGGCCGTGGGGCTGTACGGCTGGGTGTCGTCGCTGCTCGAGGCCAACTGGGGCCTCTTCGCGGCGGGCGCCGTGCTGTCGGCGATCCCCGTGCTCGCGCTGTTCCTCTTCCTGCAGAAGTACATCGTGGGGGGCCTGACGGCGGGCTCCGTCAAGGGCTGAGGCGTCCACCGGCCGACGGCCGCCACGAGGTTCGCGCGGATCGACCTGCGATCCACCCGCGATCCTTGTGGCGGCCGCCACAGCGCGGTCCTAGCCTGGGCGTCATGACCGACGACTCGCGCTCCTACTCCCCGGACCTCGCGCGTCTCACCGACGCCGCCGACGACTCGTTCTCCGTGCGCCGCGCGTACGGCGAGCCCTACCAGCACGAAGGTCAGCTCGTCATCCCCGTCGCCAAGGTGTGGGGCGGGATCGGCACCGGTTCCGGCGGGGGCGCCGGCAACGGCTCGGGGCACGGTGCGGGCACGGGCTCCGGCAGCGGGTCCGGACGGGGGACCGGATCGAGCTCCGGCGAGGGCTCGTCGCCGGGCTGGCGCCGCTCGTTCAGCGTCGGCTCGGGCGGTGCCGACGCGGCCGCGCCCACGGACGACGCGGCCGCGACGTCCGCGGGCGAGGACCCCCGCGGCGGTGGTTCCGCGCACGGCGAGGGCTCGGGCGAGGCCCAGGGCGACGCCAAGGGCGAGCTGCAGGGCGAGGCCCACGGCGAGGGGCACGGCGAGGGCGGTGGCGGCGGCGGGGGCTACGGCCTGCGCGTGAAGCCGCTGGGCGTCTTCGTGGTCTCCGCCGAGGGCACCCGCTACCACCCCGTGCTGGACCTCAACAAGGTGATCCTCGGCGGTCAGCTCGTCGGGATCGCGATCGCGCTCGCCGCCGGGTGGGCGATCGGGCGCCGCCGCCGCTGAACCGTCCTCGCGCCGGTCGGCGGCCCGCCCGCCGAACCGACGAGAGGACGACATGACCACCACCACGACCGCGTCGACCACCGGGCCCGCCGCCCGGCCAGCCCGCACGCTGCTCGACGCCCCGCACCACGACGGCTCCGCCCTGTTCGCCCCTGTCACGACGCCGGCGCTGGGCGACGAGGTCACCGTGCGCGTGCGCGTGCCGAAGGGCGCGGCCGTGCGCGACGTCCGCGTCCGGACCGTGCGCGACGGCGAGCCCCGCCTGCTGCCCGCCCGCCGCGACGGCGGCGACGAGCACGAGGACTGGTACGCGGCCGACCTCGTCGTGCACCACCCGGTGACGTCGTACCGGTTCTTCCTCGACGTGCCCGGCGGCTACCGCTGGCTCGACGGCCGCGGCGTGCATGACCGCGAGGTGCCCGACGCCGCGAGCTTCCGGCTCAGCACCCACGCCCCGGCGCCGGCGTGGCTGCGCGACGGGCTCGCCTACCAGGTGTTCCCCGACCGGTTCGCGCGCTCCGCCGCGGCGGACGGCCGGCCGACGCCGGAGTGGGCCGTCCCCGCCGCGTGGGACGACGAGCCCGCCGGCTCCGGCCCGCTGGCCGGCACGCAGCTCTTCGGCGGTGACCTCGACGGCGTCGTCGGGCATCTCGACCACCTCCAGGCGCTCGGCGTGCGCACGCTGTACCTGACACCCGTCTTCCCGGGCCGGTCGAACCACCGGTACGACGCGGCCACCTTCGACCAGGTCGACCCGCTGCTCGGCGGCGACGCGGCGTACGCGCGGCTCGCCCGCGCCGTGCACGCGCGCGGGATGCGTCTCATGGGCGACGTGACGACCAACCACACCGGCGAGGGGCACGAGTGGTTCGCCCGCGCGCTCGCGGACCCGGCGTCGCCCGAGCGCGACCTGTACCTGTGGGACGACGGCGGGCCGGACGTCGTGCGGCCCGACCGGTCCGGGGGCGGCGGCGACCCGTACGTCGGCTGGCTCGGGCACGGCTCGCTGCCGAAGCTCGACTGGGCGGCCGACGAGACGTGGCGGCGCATGGTCACGGGGGACGACGCCGTGATCGCGCGGTACCTGCGCGAACCCTTCGCCCTCGACGGCTGGCGGGTGGACGTGGCCAACATGACCGGGCGGCGGGGGAGCGCGGACCGCACGCACGCCGTCGCGCGGGCGCTGCGCGCGCGCATCCTCGCGGAGCGGCCCGACGGCGCGCTGGTCGCGGAGCACTTCCACGACGCCGCCGGGGACCTGGCCGGCGACGGCTGGCACGCGAACATGAACTACGCGGGCTTCACCCGCCCCGCCTGGTCGTGGCTGGTCCCCGCCGGGTCCGACGTGCCGTTCCTCGACCTGCCCGTGCCGGTGCCCCGCCGCCCGGCCGCCGCGATGGTGGAGACGATGCGCGAGGTCGCGGCCCTGGTGCCCTGGGGCGTGACGGCCACGCAGTGGAACATGCTGGGCTCGCACGACACCCCGCGGCTGCGGTCGATCGTCGGCTCACGGGAGCTGGTCGAGGTGGCGGCGACGCTGCTGTTCACCTACCCGGGGGCGCCCGTCGTGTTCGCGGGCGACGAGGTCGGCGCCACCGGCACCAACGGTGAGCACGCCCGCGCGACGATGGCGTGGGACCAGGCCGCGCAGGGCGGCCCGCGGTGGGACACGGCCACGCTGGACGTCTACCAGCGCTTGTCCGCGCTGCGCTCGGCGTCGGCGGCCCTGCGCGACGGCGGCCTGCGCTGGGCGGTGGTGCACGACGACGCCGTGGCCTACCTGCGTGAGACGCCGGACGAGCGCGTGCTCGTGGTGCTGGCCCGCGCGCCCTGGCCCGGCGTGCGCCTGCCGGGCCACCTGCTCGCGCCGGGCGCGGAGCCGGAGGTGCTGTACGGCGGCGTCGCCGTCCGCGCGACCGCGGACGGCCTCGACGTCGCCGGCGACGGGCCGGGCGTCGCCGTCGTCCGGCTCGCCTGACCGCTGGTCTGGCAGCATCGCCCTCGTGCCCCGTGATCTGGACCGCATCGCCGTCCTCTCCGACGTCCACGGCAACCTCGGCGCGCTCGAGGCGGTGCTCGCCGACGTCGCCGCGCGGGGGGTCACGCGCGTGATCAACCTCGGCGACGACGCGGGCAAGGGGCCGCGGGGGAGCGCCGTCGTCGATCGCCTGCGCGAGGTGTGCGAGGCGGACGTCCGCGGCAACTGGGACGACTTCCTGCCGCGGCTCGACGGCGACGCGCCGCCGGAGATGGTGTGGTGGCGCGACGAGCTGCGCCCCGACCAGCTCGTGTGGCTCGGCGCCAAGCCGCTGAGCCACGACCTGCTGCTGTCGGGCCGGCGGGTGCGGCTGTTCCACGCGTCGGCCAGGAGCGTGCACACGCGCGTGCACTTCCACCACACGCCGGAGGAGTTCGCGGGGATGTTCGCCGCGACGGACCTCACCGGGCCGGGGCCCGAGCCCACGGTCGTGGGGTACGGCGACGTGCACGACGCCTACCTCGAGACCTACCGCGGCCGTGCGCTGTTCAACACCGGAAGCGTGGGCAACCCCCTGGACGACCCGACCCCGGTGTACGCGATCCTCGAGGGCGTGGCGGGCTCCCCGGAGCCGGGGCCGTTCGGCCTCCAGCACGTGCGCGTGCCCTACGACGTCGAGGCCGAGCTCGCCGTGGCGCGCGAACTCGGCATGCCCCGGTACGCGGAGTGGGAGCAGGAGCTGCGGACGGCGGTCTACCGCGGCCGGGCGGTCACGTCGTCCTGAGGTCGGGCGCGTCGGCGGCGATCGCTAGGCTGCCAGCGTGCAGACGTTCGAGCAGGGCGCGTTCGACGCCGAGGTGATGGGCCCCGCGGCGCACCCCGGTGTGCCGGAGGAGTGGCTCGGGTCGTACACCGACGCGGACACCGAGCGCTGGTACCCGGAGCCGCCCAAGTCGAAGCACCGCACGGCGTTCGAGCGCGACCGCGCCCGCGTGGTGCACTCCTCGGGCCTGCGCCGTCTCGGTGCGAAGACGCAGGTGCTGGGGCCTGGCAGCGACGACTTCGTGCGCACGCGGCTGACGCACTCCCTCGAGGTGGCCCAGGTGGGCCGGGAGATGGGGCGCGCGCTCGGCTGCGACCCGGACCTCGTGGACACGGCGTGCCTCACGCACGACCTCGGCCACCCGCCGTTCGGGCACAACGGGGAGCGCGCCCTCGCGGAGGTGGCGGAGGGCATCGGCGGCTTCGAGGGCAACGCCCAGACGCTGCGGCTGCTCACGCGGCTGGAGCCCAAGATCTTCGCCGGCGACGGCTCGCCCCGCGGCCTCAACCTCACCCGCGCGAGCCTCGACGCCAGCGTGAAGTACCCCTGGGCGTTCGGCGCCGGCCCGGCGCGCCCCGACGGCGCGCCCACGCCGAAGTTCGGCGTCTACCCCGACGACCGGCCGGTCTTCGAGTGGCTGCGCCGCGGCGCGCCGCGCGGGCGGGCGCGGTGCATGGAGGCGCAGGTCATGGACCTCGCCGACGACATCAGCTACTCCGTGCACGACGTCGAGGACGCGGTCGTGGGCGGCCGGCTCGACCTGCGGGTGCTGGACGACGCGGGCGAGCGGGCGCGCGTCGCCGCGCACGTGCGCGCCTGGTACGGGAGCTGGCACGAGCCGGACGCCATCGACGCGGCGCTGTGCCGGCTGCGCGACACCGGGTACCTGGTGACCGACTTCGACGGCTCGCGGCGGGCGCTCGCCCGCCTCAAGGACGCGACCAGCCAGCTCATCGGCCGGTTCAGCGGGGCGGCGCAGGACGCGACGCGCGAGGTGTTCGGCGACGGCCCTCTCACCCGCTACGTGGCCCGGCTCGTGGTGCCGCAGGAGACGGCCGACGAGATCCTCGCCCTCAAGGGCGTCGCGGTCGCGTACGTGATGGCGCCGCGCGAGTCCGAGCCGGTGTACGGCGCCCAGCGCGAGATCATCGCGGAGCTCGTCGACGTCCTGACGGAGCGCGCCCCGGACGCCCTGGAGGCGCCGTTCGCCGCCGACTGGCGGAGCGCGGCCGACGACGCCGCGCGGCTGCGCGTCGTCGTCGACCAGGTGGCGTCGCTCACCGACGTCTCGGCCCTGCAGTGGCACGACCGGCTGGTCCGCCGGGCCTGACGCGCTGCCCGACGAGCCTCAGCCCTGCTGCTGGGCCATCCAGGCGTCGCTGGCACGCTGCACGTCGGCGGCGGTGACGTCGTCGGCCACCTGGGCGAAGAACCACCGGTGCCCGGCCGGGCAGCGCACGGCGGCCTGCCGGAACCCCGGGAACCAGTCGCCGGGCTCCTGCGTGCTCGTCGCGCCCGCGGCGACCGCGCGGGCGTGCGCCGCGTCGGCGTCGTCCACGTTCAGCGTGAACGAGCCGGTGGTCCCGCCGTCGGCCTCGGGCGCCACCGCGCCGTCGGACGGGAACGCGGCGGCCACGGTGAAGGTCGACGACCCGGCGGCGGTGGAGATCCGCAGGTCGGAATGGATGATCGCGTCCCCGGCGGTGATGGTGTCGATCACCTCGGCGCCGAAGCCGGCGACGTAGAAGTCGATCGCGGCGCGCGGGTCGGCGACCGTGAGGTTCGGGTGCAGCGGTGACAGGTCCATGGTTCTCCCTCCAGCGTGCGTCCGGGCGGTCCCGGCGTGCGTTCCCCATGCTGGTGTCGGTGGGTGGGGGCAGTCTTGGAGGAATGCGACAGGTGTTCGAACCGGATGCGCTCGGGGCCGGTCCGCGGGGACCGACGGCGTCCACCCGAGGGCTGGTCGATCCCGCCGCGGCGCGCGGCGGGTTCGCGCTCGTGCGCCTGGACCCGGCGCCCGACCTGGCCGACCTCGTGGAGCGCCACTGGGTGGTCCGCTGGGACCTGCCGCCCGGGGCGGAGTTCACCCAGGTGGTGATCCCGCACCCGAACGCCAACGTGGTGGCCGAGGCCGAAGGGTTCGCCGTGCACGGGATCCCGGGCGGTCTGTTCTCGCGGACCCTGCGGGGGTCGGGCGCCGTGCTGGGCACCAAGCTGCGCCCCGGTGCGCTGCGGGTGCTGGTCGGCGGCGCCGGCGCGCTGCGACCCGGGCTCGTGGTGCCGGCCGGGGTCGCGCTCCCCGGCCCGCGGGGTCCGTCCGCCGCCGACGTCGAGGACGCCGGCCGCCGGGCGGTGGCCGCCGCCCGCGCGGGGGACGACACGGCAGCGGTCGCGGCCGTCACCCCGGTGCTGCGGGCCGTGGCGGCCGAGAGGCGCACGCCCCGGGCCGCCGTCGCCCTCGACCGGGTCGCCCGCGTGCTCGGCGCGGTGGTCGCGGGGGAGCTGGGCCCGGACGCCGGGGTCGCGGACCTCGCCGACCTGGTGGGCACGACGCCGCGCTCCCTGCAGCGACTGTTCGCCGACTGGGTCGGCGTCAGCCCCAAGTGGGTGCTGCAGCGCCACCGGGTGCACCTGGCCGCCGACCTGCTGGCGGCGGACCCTGGGCGCCCCCTCGCCGACCTCGCCGCCGCGGTCGGCTACTACGACCAGGCGCACCTGAGCGCGGACTTCGCGCGCGCCCTCGGGACGCCGCCGGCCACCTACGGTCGCCGGTGCGCCGCGTCGCGGGCGGCTCTCGACCGCGCCCTGTCGCCCGCCGCCGACGGTCCGGCGGGGACGGCCGACCTGGTCGCCGCCGGGCGCGCATAGACTCGGGGCCGTGGCGGGACTGATCAAGCGCGAGGACGTCGAGGCGGTACGGGAACGCGCACGGATCGAGGAGATCGTCTCCGCCCACGTCACCCTCAAGCCCGCCGGTGTCGGCTCCCTCAAGGGGCTGTGCCCCTTCCACGACGAGCGCACGCCGTCGTTCCACGTGCGGCCGGGCGTCGGGCGCTGGCACTGCTTCGGCTGCGGCGAGGGCGGCGACGTCATCTCGTTCGTCCAGAAGATCGACGGGATGGGGTTCACGGACGCGGTCGAGTTCCTCGCCGACCGGGCGGGCGTGCAGCTGCGCTACGAGGACTCCCGCACCGGCGCGGCCGCCGACCGCGGCCCGCGCGAGGAGCCGGGCAGGCGGCAGCGCCTGATCGAGGCGCACAAGGTGGCCGCCGAGTTCTACTCCGAGCAGCTCTTCGGGCCGGGGGCGCAGGCCGGGCGGGCGTTCCTCGCCGAGCGCAGCTTCGACCGGGCCGACGCCGAGCACTTCGGCGTGGGCTACGCCCCGACGGGCTGGGACGCGCTGCTTCGCCACCTGCAGGGGCGGGGCTTCACGCAGGCGGAGCTCGTCGCGTCGGGGCTGGTCAGCCAGGGGCAGCGCGGCATCTACGACCGGTTCCGCGGACGCCTCGTGTGGCCGATCCGTGACGTCACGGGCGCGGTGATCGGCTTCGGCGCGCGTCGGCTGTACGACGAGGACCAGGGGCCCAAGTACCTCAACACCCCCGAGACGTCGCTCTACAAGAAGTCCCAGGTCCTGTACGGGATCGACCTGGCCAAGAAGTCCATCGCGCAGGGCAAGCGCGTGGTGATCGTCGAGGGCTACACCGACGTCATGGCCGCCCACCTGTCCGGGGTGGACTCGGCGGTGGCGACCTGCGGCACCGCGTTCGGCGGCGACCACGCCAAGGTGGTGCGCCGCCTGCTCGGCGACACCACGGCGGGCGGCGGACTGCAGCTCGCGTCGGGGGCCTCCCTGGGCGGCGAGGTGATCTTCACGTTCGACGGCGACGCCGCCGGGCAGAAGGCCGCCGTGCGCGCGTTCGGAGAGGACCAGCGCTTCCACGCCCAGACCTTCGTCGCCGTCGAGCCCGGCGGGATGGACCCCTGCGAGCTGCGCATGTCCCGCGGCCCCGAGGGGGTGCGGGCGCTGGTCGACGGGCGGCAGCCGCTGTTCGAGTTCGTCATCCGCACCACCCTCGACACGTTCGACCTCGACACCGTCGAGGGGCGCGTCGGAGCCCTGCGCGCGGCCGCGCCGCTGGTCGCGGGGATCCGTGACCGGTCGATGCAGCTCGGGTACTCCCGCTCGCTCGCGCGCTGGATCGGCATCGACACGGAGGACGTCCGCCGCGAGGTCGCGCGGGCCGCGTCGTCGCCGTCGCGCGGCGCCCGTCAGGACCAGCGCCGGGACGCGCGCCCGGAACCCGAGGCCGCCCCGGCGACGCCCGTGCTCGCCGCGCCCGACCCGCGCGACCCCGTGGCCCGGCTGGAGCGCCAGGCCCTGATCGTCGTCCTGCAGTACCCGCAGCACGTGCCGGCGTCGTTCGACGAGCTCGGCGACGACGCGTTCGGCGTCCCCGCCTGGCGTGCGGTGCACGACGCCGTGCGCGCCGCGGGCGGCGTCGCGGCCGGCCGCGAGGTGGGCGGGGGCCGGTGGGTGGAGACCGTGACCGAGCAGGCGCCCGAGACGGTGGTGCCGCTGGTCACGGAGCTCGCGGTCGCGCCCGTGCCGGAGGACCGCGAGTCGGTCATCGGGGCGTACGTGGCCGACGTCGTGCGTGCCCTCGTGGACCTCGGCCTCACGCGCCGGATCGCGGACGCGAAGAGCCGCCTGCAGCGCCTCGACCAGGAGAAGGACCCGGAGGCCTACCAGCAGGCGTTCACCGACCTGCTCGCCATCGAGCAGCAGCGCCGCACGCTGCGGGAGCGCGGCGAGTCCTGACGTCCTGCCTGGACGGTCACAGACTCCGCGTCAGGAACAACGTGTCGCCGTGGACGTCGTCCGGCTCCACGCGGCCGGACGCCACGAAGCCCACCTTGGCCAGCACCCGCAGGGACGCGACGTTCCAGTCGCGGACGGTCGACCACAGGCGTCGATGACCCGACTCCCGCGCCCAGCCGACGACGGCCTCCGCCGCCTCCGTCGCGTACCCGGCGCCCCAGGTTCGCCGGAGCAGCTCGTAGGCCACCTCCGGCTCGTGGGGCCCGACGGCTCCGTCGATCAACCCGCAGTACCCGATCACGTCGCCCTCGCCCCGGCGTTCCACGGCCAGCAGGCCGAGCCCGGGCGCGCGGGAGCCGTCGCGGATCCACGCCTCCATCTCGTCGAGCGTGGGGCGGTCCGCCTCGTCGAGGCGGCGGTGCGGCGGGACGCGGGGGTCGCGCTCGGCCCACAGCTCGCGCTGGACGGCGGCCTCCGGGACGCGCCAGGGTCGCAGCCGCAGCCGTGCGGTCTCGAGCGCGAGCTCCGGCCCCCGTGCCGACAGGACTCCCATCCGCCGACCCTAGCGGCCGGCGGACGGGAGCCGGGTGTCGCGTCGGGTCACCTCAGGTGCCGGGCGAAGAAGCGTGCCGCGTCGTCGCCGGCGAACGCCGGGACGCCGGTGTGGCCGCCCAGGTTGGCCTGCAGCGTCTTCTCCGCCGAGCCGAGGGCGTCGAACAGGTCCAGGGCCGCCTGGCGGTCGTTGCCCTCGTCGTCCCACTGCAGCAGCACGTGCACGGGGATCGTGACACGTCGGGCCTCCTCGAACGTGGCCCGGGGGACGTAGCTCCCGGCGAAGAGCCCTGCGGCCACGAGGCGCGGCTCGACCACCGCCAGGCGGACGCCCAGGGCGATCAGCCCGCCCGAGTACCCCACGGGCCCGTCGACCTCGGGCAGGTCGAGGAGGGCGTCCAGGGCGGACTGCCACTCCGGGGCCGCCTGGTCGACCAGCGGGAGCACCAGGCGGTCGATGAGGTCGTCGGTGACCGGCTCGCCGGCCGTCAGCGCCCTCCGCAGGTCCGCGCGGGCCTGGTCGGCGCCCGGGAGCGGCGGCCGGTCGCCGTTGCCGGGGCCCTCCAGGGCGACGGTCGCGATGCCGTCGGCGGCGGCGTGCAGCGCGCGTCCCGCGAGCCGCGGGTACATCCGGTCCAGGGCGAGCCCGCCGGGCTGGCCGAGCAGGATCAGGGGAGCGGGGTCCGCCGGCGTGGCGGACGCCGGCGTCCACAGCACGCCGGGGACGGCGTCGAGGGTGAAGCGGCGCTCGAGGACGCCGTCGTCGAGCTGCTGCTCGGCGGTGAAGGTCAGGGACGAGCTGGGTGTGGCGTTCATGGTCGTGCCTCTCGGGAGTGCTGGCGAACGGCGCTCCCGGGCGACCTATCGCCCGACCATGACTCCGCGGAGGAGCACCTGTGTCGATCCGTTCACGGGTACCACCTCCTTGCTCTGTCTCGCACGGCCTCCGCGAAGCTATCAGCGGGCGCGGCGCGAGCTCAACGAGTTTTCGGTCACGGGCACGGTCATGCCTGACCTGAAGGTGCGAGGCTGCCGTGCACCATGGCGCGGGCGAGGCGGCGGGTGGTGGCGGCGTCGACCGGGACGGCGCCGGTGACCAGCGTCAGCAGCGCCCCGCCGTAGAGCAGGACCAGCGTGGGCACGGCCGCCGGGTCGACATCGAGGCCGGTGTCCGCGTGCATCGCCGCGGTGAGGTCGGACGACTGGGTCGCCAGCCCGGCGAGGGCCTCGGCGAGCGCCGGCCGGCGACGGGCCTCGAGCTGGAGCTCGGCGATCGCGAGGTAGCGGTCGCGGTGCCGGGTCGCGGCGTCGAGCAGCGAGGCGGCGAGGAGGTCGGTCATCCGCTCGAGCGTCTCGGCGCGGCCGTCCTCGCCGGCGAGCCGGCCGCCACCGAGCGGCTCGGCCGTCACGGACGCCTCCGTCGCGGCCCGGGCGTCGGCGAGGTGCAGCTCCACGATTCGCTGGGCCGTGGCGACCAGCAGCTCCTCGCGGCCGCGGAAGTAGTTCGCGGCGGTGCCGGCGGGAAGGCCGGCGGCGCGCTCGACCGACCGGTGGCTGAGGCCGTGGACGCCCGCGCCGACGAGCAGCCCGACGGCGGCGTCGGTCAGCGCGCGGCGTCGTTCGGGGTTGCTCCGGGGCACGGGCGCCAGTATGGCAAGATCTATACCACCACGCACGTAGTGGTATAGATGCGGAAGATCGAGGACGGTATGACAGGGACGGCGATCGTGGTCGGCGGCGGGATCGGTGGGCTCGCCTCCGCCGTCGCGCTGGCGGAGGCGGGCTGGGGCGCGACGGTGCTCGAACGGGCGCACCGGCTGGGCGAAGTGGGTGCGGGGGTGGCGCTCACCCCCAACGCCGTGGCCGCCCTCGGCGGGCTGGGTCTGGACGGCGACGCCGTCGCGGCGATGGGCCCCCGTACTTGGGCCGCGGGCACGTGGGACGCGCACGGGCGGTCGATCCTGCGCCTGCCCGACGACCCGGCCGCGGACGCCGACACCGCGCTGCGCGGCGTGCACCGCGCGTGGCTGCACGGCGCCCTGCTGGAGCGGGCTCGCGCGCTCGGTGTCGACGTCGTGACGGACGCCCGCGTCACGTCCGTCGATGCCGGCGGCCCCGCCGCGCCGGCCCGCGTGCAGCACGCCGACCGCGCGGGGTCGGAGGTCGAGCGCGAGGCCGACCTCGTCGTGGGGGCCGACGGCGTACGCAGCGCGGTCCGTGCGGCGCTGTTCCCCGACCATCTCCCCGCGTACTCGGGGTTCTCGAGCTGGCGGGCCGTCGTCCCCGGGCTGTCCGCCGAGCCGAGCCTGCGGCAGTACTGGGGTGCGCGCGCGGAGTTCGGCTCGATGCCCGTCAGCGACGGCGCCACCTACTGGTACGGGTACGTGGCGATGCCGGAGGGCACGCGCCTCGACGACGAGCACGCGGCCGCCGTCGAGCGGTTCGCGGGCTGGGCGCCGGAGGTGCAGCACGTGATCGCAGCGACACCGCCGGGCGCGGTGATCCGCCACGACGTGCACCATCTGCCAGGCGGGCTGCCGCGCTACGTGCGCGGGCGCGTGGTCATGGTCGGCGACGCCGCGCACGCGACCCTGCCCACGATGGGCCAGGGAGCGGCCACCGCCCTGGAGGACGGCGTCTGCGTGGGGCGCATCGTGGCTGCAGGCGTGGCGTCCGGGCAGTCGCTCGGCGCTGCGCTCGCCGCGTACGACGCCGCCCGCCGCCCGCGCTGCCGGGCGCTCGCGCGGGCCTCGGTCGTGAGCGGCAGGTTCGGGTCGCACCTGGGGCCGCGCTGGCAGGGGGTGCGCAACGCCCTGATGCGCCGCACCCCGGCGTCGGCGGTCACCCGCGGCACCCGCGCCGTCATGGGCTGGACGCCGCCTGCCCTGCCGTGAGCGGTCAGGCGGCGGCCTCGGCGCGGGCGCGGCGCTCGCGGGCCTCCTGCAGGTCGGCGGGCATGAGCGCGGCGAGCACGACCAGCACCGCGGCCACGGCCACCAGGAGCACGAAGACGAGGTGGATCGCGGACATCAGGCCCGGGCCCACCGGCGTGCCGTCGGGGCCGAGGGTCGTGCGCGCGTTGACGATCGCGCCGCAGACGGCCACGCCCACCGCGGACCCGAGGGAGCGCGCGAACATGTTGGTGCCCGTCACGGCGCCCCGCTCGGTGAACGACGCCTGCGACTGCGCGGCGATGAGCGTCGGCACGGCCGTCAGGCCCATGCCCGCGCCGATGACGAAGCAGGCGCCCGCGACGGCGAGCACCGACGTCCCGGAGGCGAGCAGCAGCGTGAGCGACGTGCCGACCACGACGAGCGACGTGCCGATCACCGCGGTGTACCGGAAGCCGATCCGCAGGTAGAGGCGGCCGGCGTTGGACGCCGACAGCGGCCAGCCCACGGTCATCGCGGCCAGCGCGAAGCCGGCGACGAGCGGGCCGGTGCCCAGCACCGCCTGGGCGTAGATCGGTACGTAGGTGGACAGGGCGAGCACGACCACGCCCACGAGCAGCGAGACCGTGGTGGACACGCCCACCACCCGGCGGCGCAGGATGGCGAGGTCCACGATCGGGTGCCGGGTGCGGCGCGCCTGCACGGCGAACGCGGCGAGCAGCAGCACCGCGACGGCGAAGATCACGACCGACGGCAGCGAGCCCCAGCCCCAGCGCGTGCCGCCCTCGAGCAGGCCGAGCAGCAGCATCGTGCTGCCGCCCGCGAGGAGCGCGGCGCCGAGGTAGTCGATCGGCTCCCGCTCGCCGGTGCGTGGCGCCTCGTGGTAGCGGCGCGCCAGCATCCAGGCGGCGAGCGCGCACAGCGGGATGTTCACCCAGAAGATCCAGCGCCAGCTCGTGAACTGGGAGAACACGCCGCCGAGCGTCGGGCCGACGACGGCGGAGATCGCCCACACGGACGCGAGGTAGCCCTGCGTCTTCGCCCGCTCCTCCAGGGTGTAGATGTCGGCGGCGATCGTCATCGACACCGGCATCACGGCGCCCGCGCCGAGCCCCTGCACCACGCGCCCGGCGATCAGCACGTCCATCGTCGGCGCCGCGCCGGCGAGCACCGACCCGGCGAAGAACAGCGCCACGCCGGCGAGCATCAGCCGCTTGCGGCCGAGCACGTCGGCCAGCCGCCCGAACACCGGCGTGCTCACTGCCTGGGCGAGCAGGTAGGTGGAGAACAGCCAGGGCAGCTGGTCGAAGCCGCCCAGCTCGCGCGCGATGGTCGCCGACGCGGTGGCGATGATCGTCGCGTCGAGCGCGACGAGCGCCGTCGAGAGCATCAGGGACAGCAGGATGGGGCCGCGCTCGGAGCGCAGGCCGACAGAGGCATGACCGGTCGTGGGCACGTGAGGCACAAGCCGGGCGCCTGCGGCATGTATTCCCGAGGCGGCCGTCGACCTGGTCCGCCAGGGCTTCCGCAGGTCATGGGCCACACTGGGACCTCTCCCACGACCTGGAAGGACGCACCGTGACCACGCCCGCACCGCTGTACCTCGACTGCGACACGGGAGTCGACGACTCTCTCGCCCTCGCCTATCTCCTCGCGTCGCCCGAGATCCGGCTGGTCGGCGTCGGGACCGTCAGCGGCAACGTCGACGCCCGGCGTGCCGCCACCAACACGCTGGACCTCCTGGCGCTGGGGGGCCGTGACGACGTGCCCGTCGCCGTCGGCGCGCACGACCCGCTGCGGGGCGTCTACGGGGGAGGGGCGCCGGGCGTCCACGGCCGCAACGGCGTGGGCGACGTCGTCCTCCCGTCCTCCGGCGGAGCGCCCGAGGCGGTGTCCGCGGCGGAGCTGCTCCTGCGCCTGTCGGACGAGCACGCCGGGCGCCTGCGCGTCGTCGCCGTCGGCCCGCTGACCAACCTCGCCCTCGCGCTGCGGGCCGACCCGACGCTCCCGGAGCGGGTCCTCGACGTGACGGTCATGGGCGGAGCGGCCCTGCACCCGGGCAACGTGTCGCCGGTCGGCGAGGCGAACATCGCGTGCGACCCCGAGGCGGCCGCCGAGGTGCTCGCCGCCGACTGGGACGTCACCCTGGTGCCGCTCGACGTCACGATGGCCCACCTGCTCGAGGAGACCGACCGCAAGGCGCTGCTCGAGGCGGGCACCGCGCTGGCCCCGTGGCTGGGCGAGGTGCTGGACCTGTACTTCGGCTTCCACGCGCCCACGTTCGGCCGCCGCTGCTCGGCGCTGCACGACCCGCTGGCCGCGGCAGTCGCGGTGGGCGGCGTGACCCCGACCGTGGCGCCGCGCGTGCCCGTGGTCGTCGACGCCACCGACGGCCCGGGCCGCGGCCAGACGGTGTGCGACCTGCGCGGCCGGTACGCCGGGTACCCCGACGTGCCCGGCGCGCGCACCCGCGTCGTCCTCGCCACCGACGCGCCGCTCGCCCCGCACCTGATGGAGCGCCTGCTCACCCTCTGACCGGGCACGACGAAGGCCCCTGTCCTGCGTCGCAGGTCAGGGGCCTTTCTCGCTGCTCCCGCGGTTGGACTTGAACCAACGACCGTCCGATTAACAGTCGGATGCTCTGCCAGCTGAGCTACGCGGGATCGCTCGGTCGTCCGGCACGTGGCCTTCGAACCGGGAAGAACATTACCAGGCTCACACGGGTAGTCCGGACGCTCCCCGGACCCTGGACTCCGTGGCGTCCACCACTCGGGCGACCCTCGGGTCGTCGAGGTCGACTCCCTGCCCGGCGACCGCCTGCGAGAAGAGTCGGCCGTCCGCGGTCCGCCGGACGGCGACCTTCACGTCGCCGCCGGGCACCGCGACCGTCTCGGCCAGCACCACGGACCACTGGACCCGCTCGCGCAGGGCCTGGGGGAACGAGGTGCGCTCGGCGTCCACGAGCCGCAGCACGGTGTCCGGGGCGGCGTCCACCCACTCGATCGCCAGCTCGGACCGCTCGGGGTCGAACACCCCGCGGTCGACGTCGCACCACGGGCGCCGTGCCACGGGGTCGCCCGTGCCCGGGCCGACGACGACCAGGTCGGCCGTCGTCGCCACGGCCCAGCGGTCGTCGGCGAGCTGCGCGGACGCGAGGACACGCTCCCCGGGGGCCAGGGGGAGGGCTCGGCGGAGGTCGTCGGGGAGGGCGGAGCGGCGGAACCACATGGCGCCACCGTAGCGACCCCGCCAAGGACGTGCGGACCTGCTCGTCCGGGAGCCCAGCGGGTCAGCTCGCGGCGCTCTGCTCGTCGTCGCTCACCGGCCGGGCCGGCTCCTGCGCGGCCTGCTCGCGCTCGCGCTTGAGGCGTGCCTGCTCCACGAGCCACCGCATCTCGGGGTCGTCGTCGGGGTCGGCCGAGGCGGTCTCGTCGACCTCCCAGGTGCGCCGCCGCCCCGGGTACTGCGCGGGCGGCACCGGCCCGGCGGGGTATCCGGTCCGCGGTGCGGGGCGACGGTCGGCCCGGGCACGCCGGCTCACGACGATCCACGCGACCGACCCGGCGAACGGGAGCAGCAGGATGATGAGGATCCAGAAACCCTTCTGGATGCCGCCGCCGTCCTCCTCGTCGGACTGGACGACGTCCACGAGGGCGTACACGACGAGCGCGAGGTAGGCCAGCATCGGCAGCACACGGAGCATGGCCCGGGAGAATAGCGGTTCGCGTGCTCCCCGTCACCGCCTCTTCGCAGGTCAGCCCCGCTGGTCGCGGGGGAAGGTCGCCCACACGTGCTTCGCGGGGCCGGACGTGTACCACCCCACGTGGGCCGAGAGCCGTTCCGCGATGAGGAGGCCGAGCCCGCCGTGACCCGGGGGCCGGCCGCCGTCGACCCTCGGCACCCCGGCGGCGTCGTGGTCGACGACGTCGAGGAGCCAGGTGTGCTCGTCACGCAGCAGGCGGACGACGGTCGGCGGAAGGCCGTGCAGGAGGGCGTTCGTCGCCAGCTCGGAGGCGATCAGGACGATCTTCTCGGCGGTGTCGTGCATCGCGGTGGCTCCGTCGCCCGAGGACCCGACGATGCGGGCCAGGGCGGAGCGCAGCCTGCTGAGCTCGACGGAGTCGGCGAGCACCCATTCCGCGACGGGGGCGTACCCGGTCGGCGGCGGTGCCATCGGCACGCCGGACACGACGGACGGGTTGACGGTGTCGTCCAAGGACTCTCCTCCAGGAACCAGCGCGAGTTCGGGCGGCCGCCGGAGGACCGGCGGCGGGGTGGGTCAGGCGTCGTCGTCCCCGGAGTCCGGCGAGCCCTCGGTCTCGGCGAACCGGACGGTGTGCTCGAGCCCGGTGAGGGTGATGACGTCGCGGACGGCGGCCGGCGCGCCGACGAGCAGCGGCCCTTCCTCGGCGGTGCCCCCGAGGAGCAGCAGACGCAGGCCGGAGGAGTCGAGAAAGGTGACCCGGCGGAGGTCGATCGTCTTGGGGTGTCCGTCCAGGGACGCCCTGAGCATGTCGCCGACGTCCTGTGCGACGGCGACGTCGACCTCTCCCCAGACGATCCAGGTGCCGTCGTCGTCGTCGACGGTCGCACCGCCCGAACTGATACTCACGCATCCACCTCTGTCGATCTGTCATCGGCGTCGTCGTCTCGCGGTCGATCTCGCCCGTGCAGGGCCGATCCGGCCCCGCCGCCGCGGATGCGGTCCCGAGCGCGCGGGTGCCCCGTGCCGGACTTGAACCGGCGACCGATCGATTATGAGTCGACTGCTCTGACCAGCTGAGCTAACGGGGCGCGCGGCGAGCATACCGGCGCCGGGTCGCGGGGTGCGGCGCCGGGCCCGCCGCGGTGTCATGGGGGAGTGACCATCACCGTCAAGCGCGTGTACGACGACCCCGCCCCGGACGACGGCGCGCGGGTACTCGTGGACCGGCTCTGGCCGCGCGGGATCTCCAAGGATCACGCCCACCTCGACCGCTGGAGCAAGGAGGTCGCGCCCTCGACGGACCTGCGGACCTGGTTCCACCACGACCCCGGAAGGTTCGAGGAGTTCGAGCGCCGCTATCGCGCAGAGCTCGCGGACAACCCGGAGGTTCCGGAGCTCGCGGCGCTGGGGGCCGGGGACCGGCGCCTGACGCTGCTCTACTCGGCGCGCGACACGGAGCGCAACCAGGCGCTGGTGCTGCGCGACGTGCTCGAGGCCTACCTGGAGGACGCGGCGTCCGGCTCGGGGGCCTGAGCCCTGCGTGCCCCCCGCGCGCGGTGCCCGAGCGCGTGGCCGGCCCGCTCGAGGTCGCGTGCGACGGCGCGGCGCAGCCGGGGCCCGAGAGGCCGCTCGACGAACCGGTGCACGAGGTAGGCGACGCCGAGCATGACGACGGTGACGATCGCGAACGTGACCCCGGCGGGCAGGTGGGGGCTGGTCTTGGCGATCATCCACTGCCCCCAGGACGAGTGCAGCAGGTACAGCGGGTAGGTCAAGGCGCCCACGACGGTGAGCCACCGCCACGACAGCCGGTCGAGGCGCGTGAGGGCGACGGCGGCGACGAGCGCGAAGCAGACGACGATCGCGACCCAGTACGTCTGCGGCCCGACCGTGACGTCGGTGCTGGTGGCGATCCGCAGGGACTGGCTGCGGCCGGACATCACGCCGGCGAGGGCGACGTTGAGGCCCAGGACGGACCACAGCACCAGCGAACGGCGTTCCTTGGTGAGCAGGAACAGCGCCATGCCGCCGGCGAACAGGGGCGCGTCGGTGCCGACCAGCACGGTGGACCACAGCGTGCTGCCGGACTGGACGGCGACGGCGGCGGCGACGGGCCACACCGCCGCGAACGCGACGAGGCGGTTGCGCGTCATCCCGAACGCGAGGAGCACCCCGACCAGCACGTAGAACCGCAGCTCGGCCCACAGGGTCCAGTAGACGGACTCGATGTCCTGGACGCCGAACGCCCGCTGGACCATCGTGAGGTTGGCGGCCGTCTCCGGGATCCCCACGTCCTTGTGCCCGGGGGCGACGACGACGAGCAGCAGCACGACGGCGGCCACGGAGAGCCAGTACGCGGGGAAGAGGCGCCCGACGCGGGACGCGGCGAAGGACCGCACGTCCCGGCCCCAGGCCGACATGAGGATGACGAAGCCGCTGACCACGAAGAACAGCTGGACCCCGAACGACCCGAACACGGCCAGCGGCTGGAGGTTCGGGAACGAGTCCTCGGTGCGGGCACCCCAGGCGGAGTGGTTCACGGCCACGTAGTGGTAGGCGAGCACCGCCATCGCGGCCAGGAAGCGCAGCCCGTCGAGCGCGGCCAGGCGTGGACGGCCCGTCGCGGGTGCGGCGGCGCGGCCCGGGTCGAGGGCGGGCGTCGTGGTTGACTCGGTCATCGGTCGTAGCATCGCTCGGCACGTTATCAAACCGTGATAATCGGCGCTGCCACCCGCCCACGACGTGGGAGAATGCGGGCCATGGCGATGCGAGAGATCCGGGTGCTGCCCGACCCCGTGCTGCGCACACCCTGCGACGAGATCACCACCGTGGACGACCGGGTCCGGTCCCTCGTGGAGGACCTCGTCGAGACCGTCGATGCCGACGGCCGGGCGGGCCTCGCGGCCAACCAGATCGGCGTGAGCCTGCGGGCGTTCTCCTGGAACGTCGACGACGAGATCGGCTACGTGCTCAACCCACGGATCGTGGACCTCTCGGAGGAGACCCAGGACGGCGACGAGGGCTGCCTGTCCGTGCCGGGGCTCTGGTATCCCACCACCCGCGCGTGGTACGCCCGCGTGGTGGGCACGGACCTCGACGGCAACGAGCTCGTCGTCGAGGGCACCGGCCTCATGGCGCGCTGCCTCCAGCACGAGTGCGACCACCTGGACGGCAAGCTCTACCTGGACCGTCTCGAGCGCACCGTGCGCAAGAAGGCCATGCGGGAGCTGCGCGAACGCCTCTGAGTTCCTCAAGGGGTGCTCAAGAGGACGCATGAAGTCTGCGTTTCCTCTCGCACCCCGGCCCGCCATCGGGCAGGATGTGTCAAGACGACACACCGTCGGAGCTCGCCGACCAGCAGGCCGACCGGTTCGAGGACGTAGGGGAAGACGGACCTCGGAACCAGGGAGGACAACATGGCTGGTGCGATTACCCGCGGTGTGCTGTTCGTGCACTCGGCACCCCGTGCGCTCTGCCCTCACCTCGAGTGGGCGGCGGGCAACGTGCTCGGGGGACGCGTGTCGCTGGACTGGACTGCCCAGCCGGCGGGGCGCGGTCTCTACCGTGCCGAGTACTCGTGGCAGGGCGCCCAGGGAACGGGTGCCCGGTTGGCCTCTGCCCTGCGGGGCTGGGACCACCTGCGCTACGAGGTGACGGAGGAGGCGAGCCACGGTGCCGACGGCGCACGGTGGTCGCACACCCCCGACCTCGGCATCTTCCACGCCATGACGGACGTGCACGGCAACGTCGTCGTCCCGGAGGACCGTGTCCGGGCCGCGATGGAGTCGGCGCACGACGGCCGCGGCGTGCGCGAAGCGCTCGATCTCGCCCTCGGCACCGCCTGGGACGACGAGCTCGAGCCGTTCCGCTACGCCGGCGCCGGCGCCCCGGTGCGCTGGCTGCACCGCGTGGGCTGAGCCCGGCGGGGGGAACCCTGCGCCGCACGACGGACGCGAACGACGACGCCCCGCCACCTCCTGCGAGGTGGCGGGGCGTCGTCGTGCCTGGACCAGGCTGCGGTCAGGCGCTCGTCACCGTGAGGGCGACGTTGTGCCCGCCGAAACCGAACGAGTTGTTGAGCGCGACGATGTCGCCGTCGGGCAGCTTCTCCGGGGTGGCCCGCACCAGCGGCACCTGGAGCTCGGGGTCCGGGTTCGCCACGTTGATCGTGGGCGGGGCGAGGCGCTCGTGCACCGCCTTGACGGTGAAGAGCGTCTCGAGCGCGCCGGCGCCGCCCAGCAGGTGGCCGGTCATGGACTTGGTGGCCGAGAGCCGCACGTGGTCGGCCTCGCCGCCCATGAGGGTGCGGATCGACGCGGTCTCGGTGAGGTCGCCGACCTTGGTGGAGGTGGCGTGCGCGTTGACGTGCACGACGTCACGTGACGTCACGCCGGCGTCCTCGAGCGACCGGCGCATCGCGGAGACCTGTCCGGTGCCCTCGGGGTCGGGAGAGGTGATGTGGAAGGCGTCGGCGGAGAGGCCGACGCCGGCGATCTTCGCGTAGACGCGGGCACCGCGGGCGGCGGCGTGCTCCGCGCTCTCCAGCACCACGATCGCGGCGCCCTCGCCGATGACGAAGCCGTCGCGGTCGACGTCGTACGGTCGCGAGGCGCCCTGCGGGTCGTCGTTGCGCAGCGAGAGCGTGCGCGACGCGGCGAAGGCCGCGATGGGCATCGGGTGGATCGTCGCCTCGGTGCCGCCGCACACGACGACGTCGGCCCGGCCGGCGCGGATCATGTCCACGCCGTAGCCGATCGCCTCGGCGCCCGACGCGCAGGCGGACACGAGCGCGTGGGCCCCGGCCTTGGCGCCGAACTCGAGCGACACGTAGGCCGCGGGGGAGTTCGGCATGAGCATCGGGACGGTCATGGGAAGCATCCGGCGGGCGCCGCGCTCCTTGAGCGTGTCCCAGCCGTCGAGCGTGGTCCAGATGCCGCCGATGCCGGAGGAGACCACGGCGCCCAGCCGCTCGCCGTCGACCTCGGGGGCGCCGGCGTCCTGCCAGGCCTCGCGGGCGGCGACCATCGCGTACTGCGTGGACGGGTCCATGCGCTTGGTCTCGGGCCGCGAGAGGACCTGGTCGGGCGTGACCTTGATGGTGGCGGCGAACGTGACGGGGATCCCGTACTTCTCCGACCAGTCGTTGTCCAGGGTGCGCGCGCCCGACTCACCCGCGAGGGCGGCAGCCCAGGTGCTGGGAGCGTCGCCACCGAGCGGGGTGGTGGCGCCGAGGCCGGTGACGACGACGTCGCGCGAGGCGGGTGCGGCAGTCATGGGTGGGTCACTCCTGAGGTGAGAGCGGGTACGAGTCGTTCAGGTTGCCGGGCGGGCCGGGGTCACCGGCCCGCCCGCGCGGCGGGGCGAGCGCCCCGCGGCGTCACGCGGCCTGCGCACCCTCGATGTACGAGACGGCGTCGCCGACCGTGGTGAGGTTCTTGACCTCGTCGTCGGGGATGCGGACGCCGAACTTGTCCTCGGCGTGGGTCACGATCGTCATCATCGACAGCGAGTCGATGTCGAGGTCGTCCGTGAACGACTTCTCCGACACGACCGCGTCCGTGGGCAGACCGGTCTCCTCGGCGACGATCTCGGCGAGGCCCTCGAGGATCTCCTGGGAGGTGTAAGCCATGGGGTGCGTCTCTCCTTGAAACGGGGTACCGGCCGTCCGGCACCGTGGGGTGTTGCGGTGCGATTGTCCCGCACCACGGGGGTCGGTCACGACCCCGGGCGACCGATCGCGCGACCTGTCGCGCGACCGAGTGCCAGGGTCGCACCAGAGGTTAGGGCAGCACCACGACCTGGGCCGCGTAGACGAGGCCGGCGCCGAAGCCGATCTGCAGGGCCAGGTCGCCGGAGCGGGCCTGCCCCTCGGAGATCAGCCGCTCCGTGGCGAGCGGGATCGACGCGGCGGACGTGTTGCCGGTGTCGGCGATGTCACGTGCCACGACGACGCTCTCGGGCAGCCGCAGCTGCTTGACGAGCTGGTCGATGATGCGCATGTTCGCCTGGTGAGGCACGAAGACCTGGACGTCCTCGGGCTCGACGCCCGCCTCCGCCATCGCCTTCGCCGCGATCGGGGCCATCTGGAAGCTGGCCCACTTGAAGACGGTCGGGCCGTCCTGGCGCAGCGTCGGCCAGCCGGCCGTCGGCTCCGCGCGCAGGTCCGACCAGCCGCGTGTCTGCGAGATGGCCTGCGACTTCGCGCCGTCCGACCCCCACACCGTCGGGCCGATGCCCGGGGCGTCCGAAGGGCCGACGACGGCCGCGCCCGCGCCGTCGCCCAGCAGGAACGAGATGGAGCGGTCCGTCGGGTCGACGAAGTCGGACATCTTCTCCGCGCCGATCACCAGCACGTGCCGGGCAGCGCCGGAGCGGACGAGGGCGTCCGCCTGGCCGATCCCGTAGGCGTAGCCCGCGCAGGCGGCCGAGACGTCGTACGCCGCGGCCGGGGTGGCGCCGAGGCGCTCCGCGAGGACGGCCGCGCCCGCCGGCGTCTGGTGGAAGTACGTCACCGTGGACAGGATCACCACGTCCACGTCCGCGCCGGTGAGGCCGGCGGCGTCGAGCGCCCTGCGGGCCGCCGCCTCGGCCAGGTCGAGCACGTCGACGTCCGCGGCGGCGTACCGGCGCGTGACGATGCCCGTGCGCTGGCGGATCCACTCGTCGGAGGAGTCGATCGGGCCGGCGACGTCGTCGTTCGTCACGACGCGCTCGCCGCGCTCGCCCGCGATCGCGAGGATCCGCGAGAAGCGGACGGGCTCGGCCTGACGGAGCGTGCGGCGCGGCCCGGGGAGCGACTGGCTCACGCGGCGGTCCCGGCGCCCGCGGCGACCGAGTGGCGGGAGATGAGGTCGCGCGCGGCCTCGACGTCGTCGGGGGACTTCACGGCGACCGACTCGACGCCCTTGAGCGCGCGCTTGGCCAGGCCGGTGAGGACCCCGCCCGGGGCGAGCTCGAGGATGCCGGTGACGCCGCGCTCGGCGAGCGTCGCCTGGCACAGGTCCCAGCGCACCGGCGCGGTGACCTGCGCGACGAGGCGCGCGAGGACGTCCGTGGCGGTGCCGTGACCGTGGGCGCCGGTCCCGAGCGTGTCGTAGGACGCGCCGTCGGCGTTCGACAGCAGCGGCAGCCGCGGGTCGGTGGCGAGCCAGCCGGTCGCGACCTGCTCGAACGCGACCCTGGCCGACTCCATGAACGGCGTGTGGAACGCGCCCGCGACCTGCAGCGGGATCACGCGGGCGCGGGTCGGCGGGTCGGCGGCCAGCGCGGCGAGGCGCTCCAGGTCGCCGGCGGCGACGACCTGGCCGCCGCCGTTGACGTTCGCGGGGAACAGACCGGCGGCCTCGATCGAGGCCAGGACCTCGTCGGGGTCGCCGCCGACGACGGCGCTCATGCCGGACGGCGCGGCCGCGGCGGCCTCCGCCATCGCGCGGGCCCGGTGCGAGACCAGGCCGACGGCGCCCGCGTCGTCGAGCGCGCCCGCGACGGCCGCGGCGCTGAGCTCGCCGACCGAGTGGCCGGCCGTGACGTCCACGACCTCGGTCGTGGGGCGCCCGTCGAGGACGGCGCGCAGGGCGAGGAGCGACGACGAGACGATCAGCGGCTGGGCCACGGCGGTGTCGCGGATCGTGTCCGCGTCCGACGTCGTCCCGTGCTGGGCGAGGTCGGTCCCGGCCGCGGCCGAGAAGGTGTCGAGCAGGTCGGCGGTGCCGGGCAGCTCCAGCCAGGGGCTGAGCATCCCGGGGGTCTGAGAGCCCTGTCCAGGGCAGACGACGGCGAGCACGTGCCCACGGTGTCACCCCGCGGCGGGGGTGCGTCGTCGCGACGCGCACGAACCTGGTGGAAAGCGATTGTGGGAAACCTCCAAGGGCGCGCGCGTCGCACGGGCCGAGACCGTGCCCGGCGCGCTCAGCCGGCGCCCGGGTCCCCCTCCAGCTGCCCGAGGGCCAGGGCGATCTGGAGGACGAACGACTCGCGGGCGTCGAGCGGGTCCCAGCCGGTGATCTCGGAGACCTTGCGCAGCCGGTAGCGCACGGTGTTCGGGTGCACGTACAGGCGGCGTGCGGCGGCCTCGAGCGACCGGCCCGTGCCCAGGTAGGCGGACAGCGTCTCGAGCACGGAGCCGGACGCCTCCTGCAGGGGGCGGTACGCCTGGGCCACGAGGGTGCGGCGCGCGGTGACGTCGCCGGTCAGCACGCGCTCCGGCAGGATCTCGTCGGCGAGCACCGGGCGCGGCGCCTGCGGCCAGGCGGGCGCGGCGGCCAGCCCGGCGAGGGCGGCGGCCGCGGACGCCGCGGCGTCCGAGACGTCGGGCACGACGCCGCCGATCACGACGGGCCCGGGACCGAAGCGGTCCAGGAGCGACGTGGCGGCGGCGACGAGGTCGCCCTCGCCACCCAGCACGAGCACGAGACGGTCGCCGTGGATGCCGACCAGGGCGTCGCCCGCGGCGCGGCGTGCGAGCCGCCGCAGCTCCGCCGTGCGGACGTCGTCGAGCCGCGTCGTCGCCTCGCCCACCACCACGAGGGCCTGGCCGCGGCCGCTCCAGCCGAGCGCCGAGACGCGCGAGCGGAGCGAGTCGTCGCCGTCGCCGCGCACCAGCGCGTCCACCACCAGCGCCTCGAGGCGGGCGTCCCAGGCGCCACGCACCTCGGCGGCGCGGGCGTAGACCTCGGCGGCGGAGAAGGCGATCTCGCGGGAGTACCGCAGCACCGCCTCGCGCAGCTCGCGCTCGTACCCGGGGGCCGCGATCTCGTCCGAGTGCTGCTCCACGACGTCGACCATGAGGCGGACGAGCTGCAGCGTGTGCTGCAGGGAGATCGAGCGCGTGAGCTCGGGCGGCGCGGCGGCGAACATCTCGCCGACGCCGTGCGGGGTGGGCGTGGGCTCGGCGAACCAGCTCACGAAGGCGTTGATGCCGGACTGCGCTACCAGGGCCACGTACGACCGGTCCTCCGCCGGGAGCTGCCGGTACCAGTGCACGTCCTCCTCGAGGCGGCGCATCGCGGTCGAGGTGAGCAGCCCCATGCCCTCCCGCACGCGCTGCACGTTCTCGCCCCGGGAGACGGGAGTGCCGTCCGCGCTGCCCTCGGGGACGGCGGTCCCGTCGGTCGTGGAGGTCGGGGTGCCGCTGCTCGTCATGGGTCGAGGATACGGGCGTGGTTGTGGGGAGTGCACAAACGTCCGGGCGGTCGGAGCGGGGCCCGGCCGTGGCGGGGGTCATTGGATAGTGTCGGTGCTATGGCCCTCATGCCCCGGCTCCGGCAGTTGTTGCGCCGGCCGTTCTCCGCCTCGACGGTGGCCGCGCGCCGGCCGTCGCCCGCCCAGGAGCACGGGGACACGGTGCCCGAGGACGCCCTGCGGGCCATCCTCACCGACGACCCCAACGACGCGCCCGCCTTCCGGGCGCTCGCGGAGATCGTGCGCCGTCGCGCGGCCGAGTCGCCGAACCCGGAGGACCCGCTCACCGCCCCGGCCGACGAGGCCGCGCAGCAGCGCGCCGCCGACCTGGCCGTGTGGTCGCTCGCGGAGGAGCTCGCCGGTCACCCGCGCGGGTGGCGCCCGCTGCTCGAGCTCGGGCGCCTGTCCGTCGCCGACGACCCGGAGGGCGCGGCCCGGCGCCTCGCCACCGCGGCCGAGCGCGACCCGGGCGGCGAGGCCCTGGCCGAGGGCCTGGCGATCCTGCGCGACGCCGGCATGCCCACCGAGGCGCTGGGTCTCGGCATCGGCCACTGGCGCGCCCGCGAGCACACGCCCGAGGTGGGTCGGCAGCTCGTGCTCGCGGCCCTCGAGGCCGGTCGCGTCGCGGAGGCGCGCCAGCACCTGGAGTCGCTCGCCCAGCACCCCGGCACCGCCGCGCTGCGGGCGGAGCTGGCTCGCGTCGTGGCAGCCCGCGAGCAGACCTCGACGATGTAGCCCCGCCGTCGTCGCCCGACGGTCCGGCACCGCCGGAGACAGCACGAAGGCCCCGAGCCGTGCGGCTCGGGGCCTTCGTGCTGTGCGGCGCTACGTCAGCTGTCGCCGCCGGCGACGCCGGACGTGCCGGCGTTGACGTCGAGCAGGCGGTACTTCTCCACCGCCTTGGCCACGACGTCGGCCGGGACCTCGCCGCGACGCGCGAGCTGCTGCAGCGTCTTCACGACCATCGACGGGCCGTCGATGAGGAAGTAGCGCCGCGCGGCCGCGCGGGTGTCGGAGAAGCCGAAGCCGTCCGCACCGAGCACCGCGTAGTCGCCCGGCACCCAGGCGCGGATCTGGTCCGGCACCAGGTGGTCGTAGTCGCTGGTGGCGACGAACGGACCCTGGGAGCCCGACAGCTTCTGCGTGACGTACGGGGTGCGCGGCTCCGCGGCCGGGTCCACGAGGGCGTCCTTCTCCGCGGCGAGCGCGTCACGACGCAGCTCGTTCCAGCTGGTCACCGACCACACGTCGGCCGACACGCCCCAGTCCTCGGCGAGGAGCTGCTGCGCCTCGAGCGCCCACGGCACGCCCACGCCGGAGGCGAGGAGCTGGGCCTTGGGGCCCTCGACGTCGGACGTCGCGATCCGGTGGATGCCGCGGAGGATGCCGTCGACGTCCACGTCCTCCGGCTCCGCCGGCTGGATCATCGGCTCGTTGTACACCGTGAGGTAGTACATGACGTTCTGGTCGCGGCCGTCGGACCCGTCGCCGTACATGCGCTCGATGCCGTCGCGCATGATGTGGCGGATCTCGTAGCCGTACGCCGGGTCGTACTGGACCATCGCCGTGTTGGTGCCGGCGATGAGCGGCGAGTGGCCGTCGGCGTGCTGCAGGCCCTCACCGGTCAGGGTGGTGCGTCCGGCGGTGGCGCCGATGATGAAGCCGCGGGCGAGCTGGTCGCCGGCCGCCCAGAACTGGTCGCCCGTGCGCTGGAACCCGAACATCGAGTAGAAGATGTAGACCGGCACCATGGCCTCGCCGTGCGTCGCGTACGACGTGCCGACGGACTGGAAGGCGGCGGCGGAGCCGGCCTCGTTGATGCCGGTGTGCATGATCTGGCCGGACTCGGACTCCTTGTAGCTCAGCATGAGCTCGCGGTCCACGGCGAGGTAGTTCTGCCCCTGCGTGTTGAAGATCTTGGCGCTGGGGAAGATCGCGTCCAGACCGAAGGTGCGGGCCTCGTCCGGGATGATCGGCACGACGCGCTTGCCGAACTCCTTGTCCTTGATGAGGTCCTTGAGCAGGCGCACGAAGGCCATCGTGCTGGCGACGTGCTGCGTGCCCGAGCCCTTCTTGAGGATCTCGTAGGCCTTCGGCTCCGGGAGCGTCAGCGGCTTCGGCGTCGAGCGGCGCTCGGGCAGGAAGCCGCCCAGGTGCCGGCGGCGCTCCAGCATGTACTGGATGCCCTCGTCGTCCATCCCCGGGTGGTAGTACGGGGGCAGGTACGGGTCGGCGTCGATCTGCTCGTCCGTCAGCGGGATGTGCAGGTTGTCGCGCAGCGCCTTGAGGTCGGAGTTCTTGACCTTCTTCATCTGGTGCGTGGCGTTGCGGCCCGCGAAGCTCGAACCGAGGGCGTAGCCCTTGACCGTCTGCGCGAGGATCACCGTCGGCTGGCCCGTGTGGGCCCGGGCGGCGGAGTACGCCGCGTAGATCTTGCGGTAGTCGTGACCGCCGCGCTTCATGTTCCAGATGTCGTCGTCGGTCATGTTCTCGACGAGGGCCTTCGTCCGCGGGTCGCGGCCGAAGAAGTGCTCGCGGATGAACGCGCCGGACTCCGCGCGGTACGTCTGGTAGTCGCCGTCGGGCGTGGCGTTCATGAGGTTGACCAGGGCGCGGTCCTTGTCCGCGTTGAGCAGGGCGTCCCACTCGCGGCCCCAGACGACCTTGATGACGTTCCAGCCGGCGCCCTTGAACTGGGCCTCCAGCTCCTGGATGATCTTGCCGTTTCCGCGCACCGGGCCGTCGAGGCGCTGCAGGTTGCAGTTCACGACGAACGTCAGGTTGTCGAGCTGCTGGTGCGCCGCCTGCTGCAGCATGCCGCGCGACTCCGGCTCGTCCATCTCGCCGTCGCCGAGGAACGCCCAGACGTCCTGCTGGCTGGTGTCCTTGATGCCGCGGTTGTGCAGGTACTTGTTGGTCCACGCCTGGTAGATCGCCGACGCCGGGCCGAGGCCCATCGAGACCGTCGGGAACTCCCAGAAGTCCGGCAGCATGCGCGGGTGCGGGTACGAGGGCAGGCCGCCGCCGGCGTGCGACTTCTCCTGGCGGAACCCGTCGAGCGTCTCGGCCGACATGCGGCCCTCGAGGAAGCTGCGGGCGTACTGGCCGGGGGAGGAGTGCCCCTGGAAGTACACCTGGTCGCCGCCGCCCGGGTGGTCCTTGCCGCGGAAGAAGTGGTTCAGGCCCACCTCGTACAGCGTCGCGACGGACGCGTAGGAGGAGATGTGGCCGCCCACGGAGATCTCGGGGCGCTGCGCGCGCGTCACCATGACGGCCGCGTTCCAGCGGATCCACGAGCGGTAGCGCCGCTCCATCGCCTCGTCGCCGGGGAAGTACGGCTCGTCGTGCACGGCGATCGTGTTGACGTAGGGCGTCGCGAGCGTCGCGGGGATGTGCACGTTGCGCTCCCGCGCGCGGCGCAGCAGGTTGAGCATGACGTAGCGCGCCCGCGGGCCGCCCTTGTCGTCGATCAGGCCGTCGAACGACTCGACCCACTCGCCGGTCTCGGCGGGGTCGATGTCCGGGACGGCGCTGAGCAGGCCGTTGATCAACGGTCCGGTCTCGTCGTACGAAGCCACCAGCAACCTCTCTCATCTTCGGACGGTGTGCGGCACATGGTCGCCGCCCCGGTCCGTGTCAGGCATCCCGTCGTGAAGGCACCATGGCGCGTGGTCGCGACGGTGCGGACCACGAACGGGTGGTCATCACTCATTGTGTCCCCAGACGGCCCGGGGGAACACCATCGGGCGGTCAAGGATCCGTGATCTACGTCATGCCGCAGGTCGTCGATGTTGCCGAGGTCACTGTGCAGCCCCGCTTCGAGCAAACCACGGGCGTGTGGGGGTTGCCGGGCGGACGTGCTTCCGGTGGACTACGTTGGCGCACACGACAGACGTGCGCCCCGCGCGCGCGTCCGTACGTGTCGGTGATGGTCAGACGGAGAGGAACGAAGGTCCAAAGTGGGTAAGCAGGCGGAATCCCCGGCAGCTCGATTCGGGTTCACGCCCGGTCAGGTCGTGCAGGAGTTCGGGTGGGGAGACGACGTCGACGACGCGCTGCGGGCCGAGGTCGAGGCCGCGGTCGGGAGCGAGCTCGTCGACGAGGACTACGACGACGTCACCGACGGCGTCATCGCGTGGTGGCGCGACGAGGACGGCGACCTCACGGACATGCTCGTCGACGTCCTGACGGTGCTCGACGACGGCGGCCTCATCTGGCTGCTGACGCCGAAGCCGGGGCGCGACGGCCACGTCGGCCACGACGAGATCCAGGAGGCCGCGACCACCGCCGGCCTGCACGCGACGAGCACCTTCGCGGTCGCGCCCGACTGGTCGGCCACCAAGCTGGCCAACCGCGGTCGTGGGCGCTGACGCGGTGACCGGCCGGTGACGGCCTCGGCCCCCGAGGTACGCCGGCGCGCGGGCGACCCCGCTCCCGACTTCACGCTGCCGGACACCCACGGCACGCCCGTGCACCTCGCCGACCTGCGCGGCGAGCCGGTGCTGCTCGTGTTCTTCCCGTTCGCGTTCTCGGGCATCTGCACCGGTGAGCTGTGCGAGCTGCGCGACAACATCGAGGACTTCGAGGCGGCCGGGGTGCGCGTGCTGGGCGTCTCCACCGACCCGGTCTTCACGCTCAAGGCCTGGCACGAGCAGGAGGGTTTCGGCTTCGACCTGCTCAGCGACTTCTGGCCCCACGGCGCCGTCGCCGACGCCTACGGGGTGTTCGACCCCACCAGCGGCCACGCGCTGCGCGGCACGTTCCTCGTCGACGCCGACGGGATCGTGCGGTGGTCGGTCGTCAACCCGCGCGGCCAGCGGCGCGACCTCCAGGCCTACCGCGAGGCGCTCGCCGAGATCTGACCCTGACGAGGGCCGCGCGGCTGTCCGGCGGGCGCTCCGTCGCCGGGTATTCTTTGCTGCGCTGTCCAGGGCCTGTAGCTCAGCTGGTCAGAGCGCCACGCTTACACCGTGGATGTCGGGGGTTCGAGTCCCTCCGGGCCCACCACCCCCGCATTTCTTGCGCTGACCTGCAGCTCTGCTCCCGCCGTCCGTGGACGCGGATGGAGACCAGAGGTCCCGAACGGCCGTGCATTCCCCCCGCCGCACCCCCGCGGGGGAACGGCGGAGTGCCCCACCTTCCTCGCGGGAGGGGGCGGCAACGGTGGCCGGTAAGCGTTCCTTCGGCGAGCTCGAGGCTCGTCGGAGCAGGACCACCCGCAAGGTCATCAGCTGGCGCGCGCGGTACATCGGCCCGGACGGTGTGCGGCACTCGCGGGTCTTCGGCTCGGCAAGGGCAGCGACGCCGTCGTCGGACGGGTGAAGACCGAGGCGAGCTACCGGACGGTCGCGATGCCGGAGGAGCTGGCCGGCTCCGGGCGTGGGTTCTGGAGACGTCGGAGACCACACCGGGCGGCGGTCACGGTGATTCTCGCCCGAGCGAGCCGGCCGTCCACCCTTGACGGTTGGATGTAACCACGGTTACATCTATCGAGTGAGTGGGGAATGGGTGCTGCTGAGCTACCGGCTGCCGCGAGAGCCGTCCGCGCCGCGGGTGGCGTTGTGGCGCCGGTTGAAGCGGCTCGGGGCGGCGCAGGTCTCGGACGGTCTGGTCGCGTTGCCCGCGGACGCTCGCACCCGTGAGCAGCTGGAGTGGGCGTGCGAGGAGGTCGTCGAACGCGGCGGCTCCGCGAGCGTGTGGCTGGCCCGTCCCTCGACGTCGTCGCACGAGCGCGAGCTTGCCTCGGCGATGGCCGCGGACCGTGCGGCCGAGTGGGTCGAGGTGTCCGATGCCGCCCGGATCGCTCTCGACGCCGCGCCGACCGAGCAGCGCAGCGCCTTGACGCGGCTGCGGGGGGGGGAGGGGGAGGGGGGGGGGAGGGGGGGTTTGTCCCCACCCCAAAGGGGCGACGGGCGTGCGGTGGGGTTTGTAATGTAGG
>NZ_JBHVSQ010000001.1:112868-174648 GCF_042885055.1 Isoptericola sp. NPDC058082
GGGGGCGGCGGGCGGGGTGGAGGGGTGGGTGGGGGTGTTGGCTGTTACTAGGATTGCTCTTGCCGCGGCGCCGACGGGGGAGAGCGGCTCTTTGCGGTGGTTGCGGCGCGCCAGCCGGCGGGGGGCGCGCCGCGACTTCTTCCCCACGTCCGAGCGGGACGCCGCGCGTGCGGCGCTGCGTGACCTGGAGGTCCAGGTTGCCACCCACGACGACGCCCCCGCCGGGAGGCCGCGATGAGGTGGGCGACCCGTGCCGGGGTGCACATCGACCGGGCCGCGTGCGCGTGGCTGATCCGCCGCTTCCTCGACCCGCAGGCGCAGTTCGTGTTCGTCACCGACCCGGGCGACGCCCCGGCCGACGCCACCGCCTTCGACATGCGTGGCGTGGAGCTCGGCCACCGCGGACCGCACTGCAGCTTCGAGACCATCCTCGAGCGGTATGGCCTCACCGACCCGGTCCTGGCCCGCATCGGGCAGATCGTGCACGAGGCCGACCTCGACGACGACCGCTTCGACGCCCCCGAGGCCCCCGGGCTGGACGTCGTCCTGCGCGGCCTGTCCATGACCGGGGACGACGAGGCGACCCTCGCCGTGTCCGGGCCGGTCTTCGACGGCCTGTACGAGTACTTCCGCCGCTCCTACCTGCTCGGCCACGAACCGGCCTGAGCGCCACCACCGAGGATCGCCATGGACGAGCACCCCCTTGACCTGCCCGGCCCCTCGGGCTCCGTCGCCGAGCAGCGCGACCTGGTCCCGTTCCGCACCGCGGTGCGGGCATGGTTCGCGATCTCGTGGCAGACGTTCGGCGGCCCGGCCGGTCAGATCGCCGTCATGCAACGCACCCTCGTCGACGACAAGCGGTGGATCGGCCAGGGCCGCTTCCTGCACGCCCTGAACTACTGCATGCTCCTGCCCGGCCCCGAGGCCCAGCAGCTCGCCGTCTACACCGGCTGGCTCCTCAACGGGCTGCGTGGCGGCCTCGTCGCCGGGATCTTCTTCGTCCTGCCCGGCATGCTCTGCCTGCTCGCCCTGTCCGCGATCTACGTCGCGTTCGGCGACACCCCGCTGGTCACCGGGGTCTTCGCCGGGTTGGCTCCCGCAGTGCTGGCCATCGTCGTGCAGGCCGTGACCCGCGTCGGGAAGCGGGCACTGACCAGCCCCGCCCTGATCGCGCTCGCCGTCGCGGCATTCGTCGCACTGACCCTCTTCGCCGTCCCGTTCCCGCTCGTCGTTCTCGGCGCCGGGGTCCTCGGCTGGCTCGTGCACCGGTACGCACCCGGCCTCATCACCGTGCGACGTCCCGCCACCGCCGATGACGGCCCCGCGCCCCTCATCCCCGACGACACCCTGCACTCCGAGCAGCCCTCCGGACGACGCGCCCTGCGTGTCCTGGCCCTCGGGCTGCTCGCCTGGACCGTCCCCGTGGTCGTGGTCGCCCTCACCACCGGCGTGGGCAGCACCGTGACCCAGCAGGGTGTGTTCTTCTCCGGCACCGCGCTGGTCACCTTCGGCGGCGCGTACGCCGTCCTGGCCTACGTCGCCCAACGTGCCGTCGAGACCTATGCCTGGGTCACCCCCACCGAGATGACCAAGGGCCTCGCCCTCGCCGAGACCACCCCCGGCCCTCTCATCATGGTCGTCCAGTTCGTCGCCTTCCTCGGCGCCTACCGCAACCCCGGCGACCTCGACCCCTGGGTCGCAGCCACCCTCGGCGCCCTGCTCACCACCTGGGTCACCTTCGTGCCCTCGTTCCTGTTCATCTTTCTCGGCGCCCCTTACGTCGAGAAGCTGCGAGGCAACCACACGCTCAGCGCAGCGCTCGCGGCCGTCACCGCTGCCGTCGTCGGCGTGATCGCCAACCTCGCCCTCTACTTCGCCACCCACACCCTCTTCGGAGCCTCGACCACCTGGA
Organism: Isoptericola sp. NPDC058082; assembly: GCF_042885055.1. NCBI lineage: Bacteria > Bacillati > Actinomycetota > Actinomycetes > Micrococcales > Promicromonosporaceae > Isoptericola > Isoptericola sp. NPDC058082. Next base: position 114,781 of record NZ_JBHVSQ010000001.1, read on the forward strand.
CGACCGGCCCGTTCCAGCTCGAGGTCCCGGACCTCACCACCGTTCAGCCACTCGCCGTCGCCATCGCCGTGATCGCGGCCTGCATGCTCTTCGTCGCACGCTGGTCGGTCCTACGCACCCTCGGCGCTTGCGCCGCGATCGGACTCGCCACGACCCTCGTCGGGGCGGCGCTCTGATCACACGTGTTGACGCCGAGGCGTGCCACGGCGAGGACCCCGTCGGGTCGATGTCGAGTCTCCACAACCCGAGCTGCCGTGTCAGAACTGACCGTTTCTGACGTCCCGTGGCCTGTGCTCGACCTGCCGCCGACGCGCCGCTCAGCAACCTGGCTCACACCGTCTCGCTGCGCGTGATCATGGCCGGGCAAGGGGCTTCGACGAGCATTCTGGGCGGGGACGCATCGTGCGGTGCGCTCGACCGCGCACGACGCGTCCTGCCTGACGGGCGCAGGCCGCAACGAGGGCGTGGCTTCCGCGATCGGTGGGCTCAGCGACGAGACGGGTGCTGCACGCGTACGGCAGAGGTACCGGGTGGCCGGTGCGGGGCTGTCCGGGTCGGACGCCCTGATCAATCCCGCGTCGTGATTCCGGGCAGGATCAGCTCGAGCCACCGCTGCCGGACAGGTGCGGGTTGATCCATCGGCGCCGTCGCCATGAGGAGATAGATGTCGGCGACCGTCACGGTCGACCGGACGTCGCCCGCGAGCTGCGCCAGGTGGATGAGTTCTCCGATCGCCGCGGCCGCGCGCGCCTCGTCCGGCTGGTCTCCGTGACCTTCCACGCCGAGCGCCTTGGCTGCGACCTTCACCGCGTGGTGGTGCGCGGTCGACTCCGCGACGCGATCGAGGAACCCCACGACCTCGTCGACCGCGCGCGCACCCTGACGCGCACGCCCCAGCGCAGCCTCGGCGTCGTCGGCCACCTCGGCGACGTACTCGGCGATCACCGCTCCCACGAGGTCGGTCTTGTTCGGGAAGTGCCGGTAGAGGGTGCCGACGGCCACTCCGGCCGACCGTGCGATCTCGTCCATCCCTGCGTCCGGTCCCGTGGCGCTGATCTGCTCCCGGGCTGCCGCCAGGATGCGGCCACGGTTGCGGACCGCGTCGGCTCGTAGCGGACGACTCTGGCTCATCAGTGCTCCTCCCGGTGAGACGCGACCGCACGCTTGCGCGATCGTGAATCGTGGTTCAGCATAGATGGTGAACCACGATTCATCTTACATCGGGAGAGAACATGACCACCAAGGTCGCCCTCGTCACCGGAGCCTCCTCGGGCATCGGTGAGTCCACCGCACGCAAGCTGCAGAGCATCGGATACACCGTCTACGGCGCCGCACGCCGCACCGACCGGCTGCAGAGGCTCGCCGCGGACGGCGTCCGCCCGCTCCGGATGGACGTGACCGACGAGCAGTCGATGAAGGACGGCGTGGCGACGATCGTCGCCGACACCGGCCGGATCGACGTGCTCGTCAACAACGCCGGCTACGGGTCCTACGGCGCGATCGAGGACGTCGACATCGACGAAGGTCGCCGCCAGTTCGAGGTGAACGTGTTCGGCGCGATGAACCTGACCCAGCTCGTGCTGCCCCGCATGCGCGAGCAGAAGTCCGGGACGATCGTGAACATCACGTCCATGGGCGGCAAGATCTACACCCCGCTCGGCGGCTGGTACCACGGCACCAAGTTCGCCCTCGAAGCGCTCAGCGACTGCTTGCGGCTGGAGCTGGCTCCGTTCGGCATCGACGTCGTCGTGATCGAGCCGGGCGGGATCGCCACCGAGTGGGGCGGCATCGCCGCGGACAACCTCGAGAAGACCTCGGCGAACGGCCCGTACGAGCGTCAGGCCGAAGCGGTGGCCAGGTCGCTGCGATCGGAGGCCAACACCCGCCGCAACTCCCCGCCGTCGGTCATCGCCGACGCGATCGCGAAGGCGGTCACCGCCCGCCGCCCGAAGACCCGCTACGCAGTCGGGTACGGCGCACGCCCCCTCATCGCCGCCGGGAGGATTCTCGGCGACCGACAGTTCGACGCACTCATCACCCGCGCCAGCGGAGTCCCGCGCGACTGACACCCAGACCCCGGGCGTGGTCGGTCGACGAACGGGCAACGCTCAACGTCTGGTCTCGTATCGTGTCAGGACCACACCACCGGGGAACTCTCGCCTCTCCACCAGATCAAGGCTCACCCAGCGCTCGAGCGTCGTGAAGAACGGTCTGCCGGCACCCACGAGCACCGGGTGGGTGACGATCGAGTACTCGTCGATCAGCCCGGCGCGCATGGCGGTCGCGGCGAGCGTGGGGCCGCCCCCGATGTCCAGGGGGCCGCCGTCCTCGGCCTTCAACCGGGCGATCTCGTCGACGACGTCACCGGTGACCACGCGGGCGTTCCAGCCGACAGGCCTCGGCGTCGAGGAGAAGACCACCTTCGGCATGTCTCGCCAGCGGCGGGCGAACTCGACCTGGGCCGGGGTGACGCCGGGCTGCTGATCGGCGGTCGGCCAGTGCGAGCTCATCGTCTCCCACAGCCTGCGCCCGTACAGCGCCAGGCCGGTTGCGGCGACCCGATCTGACCACCACTGGAACCACTCGTCGCTGGGCCGGCTCCAACCGAGGTCGTCGTCCGCCGCGGCCACGTAGCCGTCCAGGCTCACGTTCATCCCATAGGTCAGCTTCCGCATGTCATCTCCTGACTGTCGATCGTCGGTGGTCGACAGGCTCGATCGGTGTGCCTGCCGGGAGGCGGTAGAACGGCGTCGGCGCCCTCTCAGCCGAAGAACGCCAGGGCGATGCAGCCCAGGCCGAGCGGGACATCGAGGAAGAGGCAGGCCTCCGCCATCGACCGGGGCACCACCTCGTCCCTCCGGTGATGGACGACGTCCCACACGCCGTGGCCGGCGAGCGCGAGCCCTGCGACCACGAGACCGGCCTGGGGATCGATCGCCAGCGCGGTCACGGCCACGGCTCCGAAGCCGACGAGCGCAAGTGCTTGCGGCACTGCGGCTCGCGTCGCCCCGCGCGTCGCGCTGACGATGAGGAGCATCAGGGCGGTGATGCCCACCCCCGTCCACCAGGGGATCCCCGCGGCCTCGCTCGCCACGATCACGAGCGACGTGCCGAGGACGCTCGCCCACGCGACCCACCGGCGCCCGAACGCCGCCGCGGCGAGGTAGCAGAGCGCGGCCGCGCTCACCCCGATGGCAAGCGTGGCGCGGTCACCCACCCCGGTCGCGAGCAGAGCGGCCGCGACGCCCAGGCCCAGCGCGGCCGGCCAGCGGCTCACGACGCGGCGCACGATGGCGCCGGACGACGGTTCCAGGGCGGGTGCCGCGGTGCTCGTACGAATCGTGGGTTCCGCGCTCATGTCGTCCTCGCTCCGTCGGGTGGGTGGTGCGTCGTGCAGCCGCGACCTCGTGGACCCAGGCTCCCTCTCGATTCGGGTACGCCCCGGGGGTACCGTCTGGAGGTGTCCAGATCCTTGGACCAGGCGTCGCGAAATCGGGGTGGGGCTCATGGACGGGCGTGTCGTCGCGGTCATCGGGTACGCCGGTGCGGAACTTCTCGACATCGCCTGCGTGACCTCCACGCTGGTCCTGGCGAATCGGCTCGGCGCCCGTCCCGGGTACCGGCTCGTGCTGCTCACGCCGGGGAATGCGCCTGTCGCGTGCGACTCCGGCCTGGTGCTGGCGAGCCAGGGCTCCTTGCAGCGCTGGGTCGAGCCGGTCGACACGATCGTCGTGACCGGCGGGCTCGGGCACGAGGACGCCGGAGCTGATCAGCTCGTGGTCACGCACGTCCGTCGGCTCGCCGCGCTGAGCCGTCGGGTCGCATCCGTGTGCACCGGGGCGACGGTGCTCGCGGCGGCAGGTCTGCTCGACGGGCGCCGTGCGACCACCCACTGGCGGTTCGCGGACCGGCTCGCCCGCGACTACCCGGCCGTCCGCGTCGACCCGGCGCCGATCTACGTCCGGGACGGTCGCGTCTACACGTCGGCCGGCGTGACCAGCGCCCTCGATCTGACGCTGGCGCTGGTCGAGGAGGACCACGGCCCGGAACTCGCGCGCCGCCTCGCCCGGGATCTCGTGACCTACCTCCAGCGTCCGGGGAACCAGGCGCAGATGAGCTCGTTCACCGCGGCGCCGCAGGTGCGCGACGCGTACGTCCGGTCGGTCACGGACCTGGTGACCACGCAGCTCGACGCCGATCTCTCGCTTCGTGCGTTGTCCGCCCACGCCGGTATCAGCCCGCGCCAGCTCAGCAGGCTCTTCGTCCGGCACGTCGGCCGCACCCCCGGGCGCTACGTCCGGCGGGTACGCACCGAAGCGGCCGCGCACCTGCTCGCGTCGACCGACCGCACCGTCAGCGCCATCGCGCGCGACTGCGGTCTCGCCTCTGCCGAGTCGCTGCGGCAGGCGTTCGTCGCCGAGTACGGCATCGCGCCGTCGCGGTACCGCACGGCTCATCGGCGTGCGACGCGGGTCGTCTCGCCGTCCTGACCTGACACGGGCGTCCGGGCGCGATGCCGAGCTCGAGAGCGGTGATACTGTCGCCAAGACAGTAAATTGCTCGCTCAGGAGGCCGTCCATGTCCACCACCGCACGCTTCGCCGACAAGGTCGCCCTCGTGACCGCCTCGGGCGCGGGGATCGGCGCAGCCGTCGCCACCCGGCTCGCCGCCGAGGGGGCCTCGGTCGTGGTCTCCGACGTCGACGCGGAGGCCGGGGCGAAGGTCGTCGAGGGGATCGCCGCGTCCGGTGGCCGTGCCGTGTTCCAGGGTGCCGACGTCAGTGACGCCGCGGCCGTCGAGGCGCTGGTCGCGACCGCCGTCGAGACGTTCGGCGGGCTCCACCTGGCGGTGAACAACGCGGGCGTCGGCACGCGGCCGACGCGCGTGCACGAGATGCCGGTCGCGGCCTGGGACCGGGTGGAGGACATCACCCTGCGGGGCACGTTCCTGTGCCTGCGGGCGGAGATCGCGCACATGGCCGCCCACGGCGGTGGGTCGATCGTCAACACCGCGTCGATCGCCGGGCTCAAGGCGTCGCCGGGCATGTCGCCCTACTCGGCGGCCAAGGCGGGTGTCGTCTCCCTCACGCACGCGACGGCCCTGGAGTACGTCCGCGACGGGATCCGCGTCAACGCGGTCGCGCCCGGCGCGATCGAGACCGCCGCGCTCGCGTCGCTCCCCGCCGAGGCGCGCGCGGGCTACGCCGCCGACGTGCCCATGGGGCGCCTCGGGCGCCCCGAGGAGATCGCCGCGGCCACCGCGTTCCTCCTGTCCGACGAGGCGGCCTTCGTCACCGGCGTGGTGCTGCCCGTCGACGGCGGCACGCGGATCGCATGACGCCCGCGACCGGTCCCGAGACCCGGCCCGCGGACGCGGCGGACGTCCCCGGGTACCGCTCGGACCTGCTCGACGCGCTGGTGCGCGTCATGGGCCTGTGGTCCGGCGGAGACCTCATGGCGTCGATCGCGCGCCGCGAGGGCGTGGACCTCGACGCCCCCGCGATCGTCGTCATGACGGTGCTCTGGCGGCATGGTCCCCGACGTCCGTCCGACGTCGCGGAGCACCTGTCGACGGGCGCGTCCAACGTCAGCAAGATCCTCGGCCGCCTCGAGGCCAGGGGGCTCGTCGAGCGGCGGCCCGACCCCGCCGACGCCCGCGCGTCCCGCGTGCACCTCACGCCGGCGGGCGTGGACGTCGCCCGCCGGTTCGTCGAGGGCGGCGACCGGCTGGTGGACGAGCTCCTCGCGGGGTGGGAGGTCTCCGACCGTCGTGCGCTCGCCGTGCTGCTGCGTCGCCTCGAGACCGCCACGGAGGACCATCTGCGCCGGTCGTGACCACCGCGGGTCCGACCCGCACCGACCCTCCCCGCCACGAACCCCGCAGAGGAGACGCCGAGGCGGGGGAGCGGCCGTCGAGACCACCCCTGCCCGCGTCGTCACCGGGCGGATGACCCGGCGTCCGACTCGTCGGTGCCGCCGCCGACGAGCTCTCGGACCGACTCCGCGTCCGCGTCGATCGTCGCCTGGTCGACACCGTCGGTGGCGGGCACCCGCGCGGCCACCTCGTCGACCAGGTCGGCGGCCTTCCCGCTGTCGATCCACTCGGCGGTCAGGTCGTCGACGGCGGCGTCGATCTTCGCGGCGAGGCCGGCGTCCTCCTCGAACCGGGTGACGAGCGCGTTCTGGCTCGTCATCCCGCCCATGCCACCGCCCCCGGCCCCTCCCGGGCCGCCCTCCATGCCCTCGGGCGGGCCCTGGGCGTCGTCGTCCGACGTGCCGCCACCCTCGCCGCCACCGGGCATCATCCCGCCCATCCCGCCGGGACCGGACATCCCGCCGAGGGCGAGGTTGAGGTCCCAGGACACGACGCTGAGGAGGCCGGTGTCGAGGTCGTAGTACAGGTAGGCGTTCTTGCCCGGCCCGGAGATGGTGTCGAAGTTGTCGATGACCTCCTGCGTGCCCAGGTACCGGGCGAAGGACTCGACGTCGACCCACTGGTCGAGCTCGTCGGCGAACTCCTCGTCCGACGCGCCGTCCAACCACCTCAGGAACGACACGATCGGCTGCAGGTCCTGGCTGCCGACGAGGTTGACCTGCTTGAAGTCGTCCGTGTACTCGGTCTGGTCGTCGCCCTGGTACTCGAACGAGCTCGTCGACAGCAGCTTGTAGAGCACCCCCTCGCCCTCGAGCCCGTCGGCGTACTGCGGGTCGGGGTTCTCGACGACGAGACGGGTCGTGGTCGGACGGTCGTTCACGGCATAGGTGGTGAACGCGTAGTCCTGCGTGGGCTGTCCCGACCGCGCCGTGAGCTCGAGCGCGACCGCCTCGTTGAGCGACGACTCGCTCGACGCGCTCGCGGGACGGATCGAGAGCTCGGTCCGTCCCTGATAGGCACGGCCCGGCTCGTTCTCGTCGAAGCTCACGAGCAGCGGCAGGTTCTCCGGCTCGGCGGTGGTCAGGGACACCCCGGTGCCGCCGAAACCACCGCCGTCCTCGCCGCCGGGCATCCCGCCTTCCGGCATCTGGCCGTCCGCGGGCGGCTCCATGCCTTCGGGGAGCTCCATGCCCTCGGGCGGCTGGGGCATACCACCCTCGCCGCCGCCCATGCCGCCACCGATGCCACCCGGCGCGCGCTCGCCCTCCGTGTCGGACCCCGAACGGTCGTCGACCAGCGACGAGAGCGTGGAGTTGCCCTTGAGGCGCACGGCCACGTCCTCGATCGTGGTGCCGTCGATGGTGATGTCGGCGGACATCCACTCCTTCTCGCCGTCGGCGAAGTAGGCGTCGAGCATCTCGTCGTAGCGCTCCTGCGTGTACGACAGCGAGATCTCGTGGTCCACGGAGTCGTCGAAGAGGTCGACCGCCCCCGTGATGTCCTGGGTGAGGCGTTCTTCGTCGGTGACGGCGGCCGAGCTCGTGGAGTACGGCCGGATCGTCAGGTCCCCGAAGAAGGTCAGGGCGACGGCCACCCCGACGACTCCCGCGGTCAGGGGCTTCCAGTGCTGGCGCAGCCGCACCGGGAGGCGCTGGCGAAGGCTTGCGAGACTCATGTTCACCTGATTGGTCACCCGCTCACATGTCGGACTGGTCGTACCCGGTCAGGACGGTGACCTTCTGCCCGGAGTTGATCGCGCCGAGCGCCTCGATGACCTCGGCGGTCGTGACGCCGCCCTGGAGACGCACGGAGTAGAAGAGCTCGGTCAGGGCACCGCCGCGCACGGTCTCGACGCTCACCAGCTCGAACTCCTGGGTCAGACGGATCAGCACGTCGGCGACGTCCTGCTGGTACCGGGGCTCGGGCGGCACCTGGACCTTGACCACCTGCCGCTGGATGTCGAGCTTGAACCAGTCGAAGCGCTGCATGAGGAAGATGACGAGCAGGATGATCGCGGTCGCCGCGGCGGCCAGCAGGTAGAAGCGCGTGCCGACGGCCATGCCGATCGCCATCACGAGGAAGATGAACCCGACGTCGCGGGTCTCCTTGATCGCGTTGCGGAACCGGATCACGGACAGGGCGCCGACGAGCGCGAAAGCGCGGGCGATGTTCGACCCGACGACCAGCATGATCACGGCGACGACCATGCCGATGATGACGAGGGTCTGGACGTAGGACTGGCTGTAGGAGATGTTCCGGTGCGTCCGCTTGTACACCCAGCCGATGGCCGAGGACAGGACGAAGGACAGCACCAGCGTCATCGCGACGTCGAAGACGGAGAAGGTTCCGCTCAGATCTTGCAGGTTCATCGGACGAGGACACTCTTTCGGTTCGGGGCGTCGGCGACGCCGGTCGGGGTGGTGGGGTCGGTGGTCTGGACGCTGGCGGGGTCGCCGAGGACGGCCTCGAGCTCGTCCGGGGCGTGCATGGTCGAGCGCGGCGCGAGGCCGAAGGCCTGCACGCTCTGGCAGTACTTCGAGATCCGCACGACGTCGAGGCTCATGCGGGCGGTGAGGTCCGTGACCCACGCCGGCACGCGCTCGTTGGCCTTGACCTCGAGCACGGACAGGCGGGCGGGCAGGATGAGCCGGTTCGGGGCCTCGGAGGCGAGGTGAAAGTCGCGGTCGCGGCCGCGCAGGCGGTGGTCGAGGGTGACGCGCAAGCCGAGGTCGGCCTCGCGCCCCACCCAGGCCTCGCGGTGGTACCCGGTGGTCACCGTCGGGCGCAGGTCGAGCTCGCCCACCAGGGTCGACACCTCGTCGAGGAAAGCGCGCTCGCGGGGGCTGACCTCGCCCTCGGGCTCGTAGCCCTCCGGCGAGCAGAGCCGCAGCGCGTCCCGGTACGGCAGCACGACGCGGCGCTTCTGCGTGACGCGGTTGACGCGCTGCTTGATCTCGACGAAGACCGTCGAGTCCGGCGTCAGGTCGTCGGCCGTGCCGTAGTGCCGCACGCGCAGCTTGCGCCGGAACTTCAGGCCCTCGATCTTCTCCCAGTAGAACGTCAGCCGGGCGGTGTCGTAGTAGACGCTGGTGATCGGGTAGCCCCGCTCGCCGGAGTACGCGTCGTCGTCCATGTGCCGGCGCAGCTCGGCGCGGAGCTCCTCGGCCTGGTCCTGCGGCACGAGGTACTTGATCTCGAACCGGTTGAACGCGTGCAGGCGGCTCGCGGTGGCGGTGCGTGCCGAGGACGCGGGGCCCGCGGGACGACCCGGGTGCTGCGGTCCGGGGTCGCTGGCTGTCGTCCGGGTCTCGGAACGTCGGGACCGACGTCGCACGGGAGGCTCCTCTCGTCGGTGCCGGGGCGGCGCCGGGGATGAACGACGGCCGTCCGGCAGGTGAACAACCGGGAACCTGCAGGCTGGCGGGGCAACTTATGCGCCCGCTGAGATCTGCGGGTTCACGGGCGAAGACATAGCGGGCTCACAGGTTCGGTACAGGAACCGCGGGGGTCGAGGCCGCAGGCTGGCGCCATGACGTCGTCCTCCGTACCCTCCTTCACGACCGTCGGGCGTCCTGACCAGCCGCTCCTGACCCGGCCGGACGGGTCGCCCGTCCGCGCCCTCGTGGTGGACGACGAGCTCAACCTCGCCGAGCTCCTCGCGACGGCGCTCCGGCTCGAGGGGATGGACGTCACGGCCGCGCCCGACGGCGCGTCGGCGCTCCGCCTGGCGCGCGAGACCGGGCCGGACCTCGTCGTGCTCGACGTGATGCTCCCGGACATGGACGGGTTCACCGTGCTGCGACGGTTGCGCGCCCAGGGCGCCCGGATGCCGGTGCTGTTCCTCACCGCGCGCGACGCCGTCGAGGACCGGGTCGCGGGCCTCACCGTCGGGGGCGACGACTACGTGACGAAGCCGTTCAGCCTCGAGGAGGTCGTCGCCCGGGTGCGTGGCCTGCTGCGACGTGCGGGAGCGGTGACGCGGTCCGAGGACGGGCTGCTCGTCGTCGGCGACCTCGAGCTCGACGAGGACGCGCACGAGGTGCGCCGGGCGGGGGAGGAGGTCCACCTCACCGTCACGGAGTTCGAGCTGCTGCGGTTCTTCATGCGCAACCCGCGCCGGGTGCTGTCGAAGGGCCAGATCCTCGACCGCGTGTGGAACTACGACTTCGGCGGCCAGTCGAGCATCGTCGAGCTGTACGTCTCCTACCTGCGCCGCAAGATCGACAAGGGGCGGGAGCCGATGATCCACACGCTGCGCGGGGTGGGATACGTCCTCAAGCCCGCGGCAGGCACGACGGACGGCGGCGCCCGTGCGTGACCGTGGCCGGCGGGCGGGACGGCGGTCCGCCACCCCGGGACCTGCCGCCGCGCCGCCCCGCACCCTGAGGCCCGTCACCCTGAGGCGGCGCCTCGTGATCGTGCTCGCCGCCGTGGTCGTCGTCGTGACGGTCGGCCTCGTGACGGCCTCGACGGCGGTGCTGCGATCCCAGCTCGTCGCGCAGAGCGACCAGCGGCTGGAGCAGGCGAGCCGGCGCCTCGTGGACGGGCCGGGGCCGCGGCCGCCCGGCGTCGCCGCCGAGGACGGGTCGGCCGTCCCGGACGACGTCCCGCCCGCCGCCGGCGACGACCCTTCGGAGTTCCCCGCGGGCTTCGGCCCCGGCAGCGCCGTGGTGCGCTCCGTGGACGGTGAGCCGGAGCTGGCCGACCACGTGACGGAGGCGCTGGAGCGCACCACCCTGGACGACGCGCAGGTCGCCGCCCTCGAGGCGGTGCCCGCGGACGGCCGGGCGCACGACGTCGACGTGCCGGACCTCGGCGCGTTCCGCGCCGTGCACCGGACGAGCGGCGACGTGGAAACCGTCGTGGCCACGAGCACCGCGACGGTCGCCACGACCGTGCGGGGCTACGTCCTCGTGCAGGTGGCGCTCGGGGCGGCCGGCCTGGCGGTGGCCGTGCTCGGCGGCGCATGGCTGGTGCGGCGCTCGCTGCGCCCCCTCGACGACGTCGCCGAGGCCGCCGTCCGGGTCTCGGAGCTCGAGCTCTCCCGGGGCAAGGTCGCCGGCATCCCGCGAGTGCCCGCGGGCCTCACGGACGAGCGCACGGAGGTGGGCCAGGTGGGCGCCGCGCTCAACCGGATGCTCGAGCACGTCGAGACCTCTCTCCAGGCGCGGCACGACTCGGAGCAGCAGGTGCGCCGGTTCGTCGCGGACGCGAGCCACGAGCTGCGCACCCCGCTCGCGACGATCCGCGGCTATGCCGAGCTCGTGCGCCGCGCCCCCGGCGAGCCTGCCGGCGGCACCGCCCGGTCGCTCGACCGGATCGAGTCCGAGGCGGTGCGCATGTCCGGACTGGTCGAGGACCTGTTGCTCCTCGCCCGGCTCGACGCCGGCCGCCCGCTCGACCGGAAACCGGTCGACCTCGCCGCGCTCGCGGTCGACGCGGTGATGGACGCCCACGCCGCGGGTCCGGCCCACGACTGGGTGCTCGCGCTGCCGGGCGACGGTGACGACGACGGTGATGACGACGGTGACGACGACGGTGACGACGACGGCGAGGGGCGCGGTGACGGGGACGACGCCGGTCCCGGTGAGGACGCGCCGGTCGTGACCGGCGACGAGGCGAGCCTGCGCCAGGTGCTGGCGAACCTGCTCGCGAACGCCCGCACGCACACGCCGGCGGGCACGCGCGTGGCGGTGCGGCTGCTGGACCGCGGCGACGCCGTCGAGATCGAGGTGGCCGACGACGGCCCCGGCATCGCCCCCGACCTCCGCCCGGGGCTGTTCCGCCGCTTCACGCGGGGTGACGCGTCGCGTCACCGGGCCGGCGGGTCGACCGGACTCGGCCTCGCGATCGCCGACGCGATCGTGGCCGCTCACGCCGGCTCGATCGACGTCCGGTCCGCCACCGTCGGCGAGCGACATGAGGGCGGGACCGGGACGACGTTCACCGTGCGCCTGCCGCGCGGGCGCACGGCGGACGCCGCGCCGCGCTCAGCGTGACGCGCCCGACGGCGGCTGGAAGCCCTCCGGGAAGCCGCCGCCCGGGAACCCGCCCTGCGGCCCGGTCTGCTCGTCGGAGCCACCGAGCCCGCCGAGGCCGCTCGACCCCTCCTCGTCGTCCTGCACGAGCTGCTGGTCCAGGTCGGCGAGCACGACCTCGTCGCCGGCGTCGAGCCCACCCGTGATCTCGGTGCGCTCCGGCCCGACGGCGCCCGTCGTGACCTCGACCGTGCGCACGGCGTCGCCGTCGAGCACCCGCACCGTCCGCGCGGAGCCGTCGGCGCTCACGGCCGACGTCGGGACCACGAGCGCGTCGTCCACGGTCGCGACCTCGATCGTCGCCGAAGCGGAGGCGCCCTCCGGCAGCGAGCCGCCCCCGCCTGCCGCCCCGTCGGACGGGTCGAGCGCGATCGTCGCCGCGTACGAGGGCGTCGACGTCTCCGAGGAGTCGAGGACGCCCACGCTGCTCACCGTGCCGGTGTACTCGCCGCCGGTCGCGGGCACCGTCGCGGTGACGGGCTGCCCGACCTCGACCGACCCGACCTCGGCGAGGTCGAGCGTCGTGGACAGGACGTAGCCGCCGTCGCCGAGGATCGTCACGGCCGCGTCGCCCGCGCTCACGCTGGTGCCCTTCGCGGCGTCGACCTGGGCCACCGTCCCGGAGACGGGTGCCGTGAGGGTGCCCGCGGCGGCGGCCGCCGTCGCGATGTCGACCTCGCTCTGCGCGACCGTGACCGCGGCGCGGTCCGCGAGGATGCGCTCGGCCGTGACGCTGCCGGCGCTCGTGCCGGATCCGCCGGGCGTTCCGGTTCCGGCCGTGCCGCTGGTGCCGCCCGTACCCGACGTTCCGGAGGGCGCGGAGCCTGAGGGCGCAGCGCCCCCGTCCGCGCCGCTCGGTGCTCCGCCCCGGGACGTGTCGTCCGAGCCCGCCTCGGGCGCCTGGCCCGTCGGGACGTCGCCGGGGGCGGCCCCGCCCCCGGTGCCCGTGCCGGTGCTGCCGCCGGTCCCGGAGCCAGTTCCGGAGCCAGTTCCGGAGCCGGTGCTGCCGCTGTCCGGCGTGCCCCCGGCGGAGCCGGGGGCGTCGGCGTCCTGGAGCGCCCGGACGGCGTCGTCGAGAGCGTCGGCCTCCTCGCCCAGGCTCGTCACGGCGTCGTCCAGGTCGGCCACCAGGTCGGTCAGCGCCCCCTCGGCCTTCCCGGTCGCCTGCTGGGCGGTGCCGGTCGCGACGAGCGCGTCCTGCGCGGCGACGATCGCGTCCACGCAGGCCGCGAGGTCGTCGTCCGTGGTCTCGTCGTCCGTGGTCCCGTCGTCGCCGGAAGCACCGTCGGTGGTGTCGGCCGCGGCCAGGACGGCCGCGCAGGCGCCGTCGTCGCCGGTCGCGGCGGACACGGCGTCGCCCGAGGCACCGAGCGCCGTCGTGCCCGCGGCCAGCGCGTCCTCCACGGACTCGTAACCGTCCAGGAGCGCGTCCTGGGCCGCCTCGACGTCCTTCCGGGCCGCGGCGAGCGCGGCGCGCGCCGCCGTGACCGCCTCCTCCAGGTCGGTGCCGCCCTCCGTGGCCGCCGCGGCGGCGGCCGTGCTCACGGTGCCGGTCGTGCTGACGAGCCGTACCGACCCGGTCGCCGACCCGGTCGCCGACCCGGTCGCCGACCCGGTAGCCGACGAGGCGTCCGTCGTCGCGGAGCTGGGCTGGACGTCGCCGGACCCGGACGTGCTCCCGGTCGCGGTGCTGCCCGTCACGGTGCCGGCGCTCGTGCTGGCGCTCGTCCCGTCGGCCTGGGCCTCCAGGTCGTCGGCGAGCGTCTGCTTCGCGTCGGCGAGGGTCTCGGTGGCATCGTCGACGGCGTCCTGCAGCTCGTCGGCGTCGAGCGTGGCGAGCGTGTCGCCCGCCTCGACCTCGTCGCCCGCGGCCACCTTCACCGAGGCGACGGTGCCGGACGTGCCGAACGTCGTGTCGGCGCGACCGGCGGACGCGACGGTCGCGCTGACGGACACGTGCTGCACGACGTCGCCCGTGGTCGCCGCCACCGTGCGGTAGCGAGCGTCGGCCGGGCGCAGGGCGAACGCCGTGCCCCCGGCACCGATGACGACCACGGCGACCCCCGCTGCGACGAGGCGCCGGCGCCGCGTGCGGCGTCGGCGGACGGCGGCGTCACGCATCGCCGTCACCGCCCTGCCCGCCGTCCTGCCCGCCGTCCTGCTCGCCGTCCTGCCCGCCGGGGAACCCGCCGCGACCGCCGAACCCGGTGGAGCAGCCGTCGTCGCCGGGCGCCGAGACGGTGAGGCTGGTCGCGGTGACCGCGCCGCCGTCGTCCTCCTCGCCCTGCGCGGTGACGCACTGCCCGACGGCGACGTCGTCGGCCGACCCGCCCTGCTGCACGGAGTACGTGGTGGCGTCGTCGACCACGACGGTCTCCTCGCCCGTCTCGCCGTCCGCGGAGGTCGTGGTCAGCGTGACCGTGGTCCCGTCGACCGCGGTGACGGCCCCGGCGGTCACGCCGCCGAAGCCGCCCCGGCCGCCGCCCGGGCCCCCGGACGGCACGTCGGTCGGCATGTCGGTCGGCATCCCCGACGGCAGGTCGGTGGGCAGGTCGGACGGCGCGCCCTCCGGACGGTCGCCGCCCCCTGGGAACCCGCCGCCGAGCCCGCCGGTGCACTCGCCGTCGACCGGTGCGCTCACGACGACGGACGACACCGCGGAGCCCTCGTCGTCGGCCGAGCCCGAGCCGGCGGACGAGGACGAGTCGCCGCCGGGCATCCCGCCCGCCGTCGCGACGACGCACGAACCCACGGCGACGTCGTCGAGCGAGCCGTCGACGGTGACCGTGATCGTGGTGTCGTCCGTCCAGCTGACGGCGGTCTGGGAGTCGGAGCCCTGGACCTGTGCCGTCGTGCCGTCGACGGCGGCCACCTCGCCCGAGACGCCGGGAGCGCGGCCGCCGCCCTGCGGGCCGCCCCGGCCCTCCTGCTGGTCCTGCTGCTGGCCCTCGGCGGCGGGAGGGCCGGCCGACGTCGCGGCGTCCGACGACGAGCAGCCGGCGAGCGCGAGCGCGAGGCCCACGACCCCCAGGACGCCGTACGACGCGAGTGCGGTGCGCGAGCGTCGGGCGGAGGAGGTGGCGGGGGACAAGGTGGTGCTGGGCGGGGTGGTGCGGCGGGTCATGAGGTTCTCCGGGACGTGGGGAGGGTCGGGGTGCGGCTGGCCGCCGCTCGTGATGGGGCGCGGTGCACGGCTACTCGCTCCGCAGCGCGTCGATCGGGGCGAGACGGGCGGCGCGGACGGCGGGGTAGACGCCGAACACCAGCCCGATGGCGAGCGCGACGGCGAGCGAGCCGGCCACCGCGACGGGCGAGACGACGATCGACGAGTCGAGCACCGACGGCAGGGTCACCGCGGCGAGGACACCGAGGCCGGCGCCGACGAGCCCGCCGGTGATGCCGAGGATCGACGCCTCCGTGAGGAACTGCCGCCGGATCGCCCCGGGCGGGGCGCCGAGGGCCTTGCGCAGCCCGATCTCGCGGGTCCGCTCGGTGACGGACACGAGCATGATGTTCATGACGCCGATGCCGCCGACCAGCAGGGACAGGCCCGCCACCCCGGCGAGCAGCACGGTGAGGGTGCGGTACACCGACGTCGCCGTCGACACGAGCGAGTCCTGCGAGTCGATCGTGAAGTCGGCGGCGTCCGCGCTCGTCGCGCCGTGCAGCGCGAGCAGGAGCGACTGCGCCTCCTGGTACGCGGCGGAGATGGCGTCGGTGTCGGTCGCCTTGAGGTAGATGGTGCTGACCGACGTGTCGGAGCCGCCCGTGATGCCGGACGTCATCGCGGTCATGGACACGACGGCGGTGTCGTCGAGGTTGGCCGACGCGCTCGACCCGGCCGCCTCGAGCACGCCGACGACGTCGAACGTCGTCCCGGCGATGCTCACCGTGCGCCCGACGACGCGGGTGGAGCCGAACAGCTCCGTCGCCGTCTCGGGGCCGAGCACGACCTCGTCGGTCGACCCGTCGCCGACGAACTCGCCCGAGGCGAGCTCGCGGGAGCGCACGCCGAGCCAGTCGCCGGTGACGCCGGTGACCGTGGTGGTCCAGTTGGCGTCGCCGGCCTCGAGGGACTGCGACGACTCCTTCTCGGCCGTGACGGCCGCGACGTCCGGCACGGCGACGCCGGAGCCCAGCGCGTCGGCGTCCGCCGTCGTCAGCGTGGACGCGGAGCCGAAGCCGCCGCGCACGCCGGAGGAGTCGGTGGACGACCCCGGCGTGACGATGAGCAGGTTCGACCCGAGCGAGCTGATGTCCTCGGACACGCCCTTCTGCGTGCCGAGCCCGAGGCCCACGGTGAGGATGACCGCGGCGATGCCGATGAGGATGCCCAGCACGGTCAGCAGCGAGCGCATCGTGTGCGCGCGGATCGCGTGCCACGCGGTGGCGAGGGTCTCCGCCCAGCTCATGGCGCCACCGCCCGGCCGCTCGGGGCGTCGGACGTGATCAGCCCGTCGAGCACCCGCACGACGCGGCGCGACCGTTCGGCCACCTCGTGCTCGTGCGTGATGAGCACGATGGTGCGGCCGTGCGCGTGCAGCGCGTCGAACAGGTCGAGCACGTCGGCCGTGGAGCGCGAGTCGAGGTTGCCCGTCGGCTCGTCCGCGAGGACCAGCGCGGGCTCGCCGACCAGCGCCCGCGCCACGGCGACGCGCTGCTGCTGGCCGCCCGAGAGCTGCCCCGGCCGGTTCGCCGTGCGGTCGCCGAGGCCGACGCGCTCCAGCGCCTGCACGGCCCGGGCCCGCCGCTCGGCCGGCGCCACGCCGCGGTACACGAGCGGCAGCTCGACGTTGCGCAGCGCCGACAGCGAGGGCAGCAGGTTGAACTGCTGGAACACGAACCCGATCTGCTCGTTGCGCACGCTCGCGAGGTCGGTCTCGTCCATGTCGTCCACGTCGTCGCCCGCGATCCGGTAGCTGCCGGACGTGAGCGTGTCGAGGCAACCCAGCACGTTCATGAGCGTCGACTTGCCGGAGCCGGACGGCCCCACGATCGCCACGTACTCGCCGCGCTCGATGCGCAGGTCGACGCCGCGCAGCGCCTCGAACTCCAGGTCGCCGGTGCGATAGGTCTTGCGCGCGCCCCGGAGGTCGATGACCGGGTCGGACGGCGTGTCGTCCGCCTCGAGGCCGACGACGGTCGGGATCGGCGCGGTCACGAGTCCCCTCCTCGCCCGCCGCCGGGAGCGCCCATCTGCGAGGGGTCGAAGCCCTCGGGGAGACCGCCCTGGCCGCCGCCGCGCAGCTGGGACGGGTCGAAGCCCTCCGGCAGGTCGCCCTGCCCGCCGTCCTGCCCTCGCCCGGTGCCGGGGGTGAACGTCGTGTACTGCACGGTGTCGCCCTCGGACAGCCCCGACGTGATCTCGACCAGCTGGCCGGACGTCTCGCCCGTCTCGACCGCCTGCTCGGCGGTCGAGCCGTCGTCGCCGACGAGCGTCACGGTCGACGCGCCGTCGTCGCCCGTCGTCACGGCGGCCGCGGGCACGGACAGCACGTCGCTGCGGCGCTCGGTGACGATGGAGACGTCGACGCTCACGCCGTCGTGCAGGCCCTCCGGGTCGCCCGTCACCGTCACCGTGACCGGGTAGGCCACCGCGCCCTGCGACGTGGACGGGAGCCGGCCGATCTCGCTCACGGTGCCGAAGACGGTGTCGGTGAGGTCGTCGGACGTCATCTCGACCTGGTCGCCCGTCGCGATCGACGCGACGTCCGCCTCGCCGACGCTCACGTCGACCGTCCACGCGTCGGTGCCGACGATCGTGAACGCCGCGGCGTCCGTCGAGCCGGTGGAGCCCGACGAGCTCGCCGACCCGCCCGAGGCGCTCGGCGTCGCGCCGGTGCCGCCCTGGCCGGACGTCGAGCCGCTGCCCGAGGAGGAGCCGACCGTGTCGCCCACCGCGACCCCCACCGACGTCACCAGCCCCGCCGCGGGGGCCTGGAGCGTGGCGTCCGACATCGCGGCCTCGGCGTCGTCGGACGACTGCTGGGCGACGGCGACGGCGGCCTCGCGCGCCTCGACCGTGGCCTCGGCCGCGTCCGACCCGTCGTCGGAGTCCTGCGCGTCCGCGAGGTCCGCCTGCGCCTGGGCCAGGTCGGCCTTCGCCTGCGCCAGCGCGGCGTCGAGCTGCAGCGTGTCGACGGTCGCGAGGGTCTGCCCCTTCGTCACCGTGTCGCCCTCGGCGACCTGCACGCTCTGCACGGTGCCCGACGCCTCGAAGGAGACGTCCTCCTGGACGCTCGGCGTCAGCGTGCCGGTGGTCGTGACGGACTGCTCGAACGTCGCGGTGCTCGCCTGGGCGGTGGTGGACCGGGTGGCGGCCGCCGCGTCCGGCGTGGCGGCGCGGGGCCGCAGCACGGCGAGCCAGACGACGAGCGCCGCCACCACGACGACGGCGACCGCGCCGAGCAGCACCGCGCGGCGTCCCGGGCGGCGCCCGCGCAGCCGCAGGGCGACGCGACCGCGGCGGGCCGTCGGGTCGTCGGGGACCCCCGACGACGGTGAGGTCGCGGACGACCGTGAGCGCTGGAGCAACACCCTCGACTCCCTGGATCGGTGCCGCCAGGCAGGCGGCGCGTGATCCGGAGGCTAGGGAGCGTGCCTGGGACGCGGTGAGCGCGCGGCTATGCGGTTCCTGGGAGCGCCGGCGCGATCAGGGGGCAGGGGTCGAGGTGGACCCGCCGGCGTCGTCGACGGGACCGTCGGTGGGGTCGGGTTCCGCCGGAGGAGTGGTCTCCTCGTCGGTCGGGTCCGGGTCGGGCTCCGTCGGCTCGTCCGTCGGTGTCGGCGTCGACGTCGGCTCGTCGGTCGGGGTGGGGGTCGAGGTCGGCTCGTCGGTCGGGGTGGGGGTCGACGTGGGGGTGGGGGTCGAGGTCTCCGACGGCGTCACGCTGGGCGTGGGCGTGCCGGTCGGGGTGGGCGTCGACGTCCGGTCGGGGCGCGACGTCGGCTCGTCGGGGGCCTGGGTCGTCGGGGCGGTCGTGGTCGGCGTGCGCGACGGCGTGGGCGACGGCGACGGGCTGTGCGTGACCGGCGCGACCGGGGAGCCGCCGTCGGCGTCGCGGAAGAACCAGAAGGCGCCGGCGCCGAGGGCGGCCACCAGGAGCGCGGCCACGACGATCAGGAGGATCCGACGCCGGCGGGACGGCTCTGGCTCCCCGGCGGCGGGCACCCCGGCGACGGGGGTGTCCGCGGGCGGCTCGGCCGGCGGCCCGCCCAGCACCTCGGTGGGCGCCTCCCCGGAGTCGGGGAGGGGCTCGGTCGGCTCGCCGTCGTCCGGGAGAGGTGCCAGGGGCTCGGTCGCGTCGACCGCCCCGAGCATCCGGGTGCGCTGGAGCTCCGCCTCGGCCGCCGCCGCCGCGGCGGCGGCGAGACCTGCGGCGCCGATCGCCGCCGTCCGGTGCGGGTCCTGGGCGGCGATCTGGCCCATCGTCATGGTCTGGTCGCCGTCCGGGTTCTCGGGTCCCGCGTCGGGATGGGGGACGGCCACGCGGGGCGCCCCGGCGAGCAGGGTGGCGACCGTCTCGCTCATCGCACCCGCGGTCGCGAACCGCCGGGCCGGGTTCTTCGCCATCGCGCGGGCCACGAACCGGTCCACGGCGGACGGCACGGCGGCGCGGCGGGCCGACGGCGCGGGCACGGGCGCTCCGACGTGGGCCAGCAGGACGTCGCCCGGCCGGGCGCGCTCGTACGGGGGGTGCCCCGTGAGGGCGAAGTAGGCGAGGGCCCCGACCGAGTACAGGTCGCTGCGGCCGTCGAGGGGCCGGCCCTGCGCCTGCTCGGGGGACATGTACGACGCCGAGCCGGCGACGCGCTCGCCTTCGCCGTCGCCCCCGCCGGGCGCGGTGAGACCGAGGTCCAGCAGGCCGACCGTCATGCTGCCGTCGTCGTGCCGGTCGACCACGACGTTGCGCGGGCCGACGTCGCGGTGCACCAGCCCCGCCTCGTGCACCGCCGCGATCCCTTCCAGCAGCCCGCCGACCACGGAGAGCGCCACCGGCCAGGGCAGGCCGGTGCCGCCCGCCAGCTCCGACAGGGGGGTGCCGGGCAGGCGACGCATGAGGAGCCAGGGGACGTTCGCGCCCGCGACCTCGTCCTCCCCGGTGTCGAGGACCTTCGCGACGCCCGGGTGGTCCATCAGGTCCGACGCCGCGACCTCGCGGGCGAGGCTGGCCCGTGCCGCCTCGTCGTCGACCAGGTGCGGGTGGAGCACCTTGACGAGGAGCGCCGGCGCGTCGCCGGCCCCGTCAGCGGTCTCGTCACCGGTCTCGTCACCGGTCTCGTCACCGGTCTCGTCACCGGTCTCGTCACCGGTCTCGTCGGACTCGCCGGGCAGGCGGGTGGCCTCGTAGACGGTGTACGTGCCTCCCGTGCCGAGGATGTCTCCCAGCACGTACTTTCCGCCGAGCACGACGTGCCCGGCCGTCGGCTCGTCGGCCGGTTCCTTCGGGGTCACGCCCGGCACCGCCGGGGGAGCGGAGCGTCGATCGGGAGGCCTGTGGGCGAGGGCGTCGGGGCGGCGGCGAACTCGGTCATTTCAGTCATGGGCCATCACAGGATAGGCGGTGCGGACGGGTGCCGCACATGGGCTTGCTCCCGGCCGAGACCGTCGGTCAGGCGTCGGGCGACGCCTCGTCGATCGTACGCAGGCCCGCCAGCAGGATCTTCTGGAAGTAGGGCCAGCGCTCGGGGTCACCGGCGGCGCACGCCCCCTGGTAGGCGGCGGTCATGAGTCCGATCACGTCGCGCCCCGTCAGCCCGGATCGGGCCTGGCCGGCGTCCCGGGCGCGGCGTGCGAGGAGGTCCGCGATCTCCTCGAGGCGCTCGCGCCGCTCGACCAGACCCGGCACCGTGAGCTCGGCGGTGGCCGCGACCTGGCAGAACGCTCGATCACGCGCCTGCAGCTCTGTCCCGGCGGCCACGAACGCGCTGAGCGCCTCCATCGGGTCCTGCTCCGACAGGAGCTCTTCTGCGCGCTCCGCAAGGCCCTCGACATGGCGGGCGACGACCACCGCCACGAGGTCCTCCTTGGTGGCGAAGTGCCGGAACACCGTGCCCTTCGCCACCCCCGCGCTCGCGGCGATCTCCGCCACGGAGGCGTCGAGGCCGGCGTCGGCCAGGACGGTCGCCGCGGCCGTCACGAGTGCCTCGCGGTTCCGCATCGCGTCCGACCGCATGTCCACCACCTCCTCCGCCGGGACGCTAGCACGTACATGACCCGAGGGTCATCTTGGGTGATAGTCTCGTCAAGGTGACCGAGCGGTCACCTTGACGAACGAGGGAGCAGCCATGGACATGACCGGTCGAAGGGCCTTGGTGGTCGGGGCGTCGTCGGGGATCGGCGCCGCCGTCGCGCTGGCGTTCGCCGGCGCGGGCGCGCACGTCGTCGCGGCCGGGCGGCGTCTCGACCGCCTCGAGGAGGTGGCGTCACGGGCAGCGGGCCTGGCGGGGCACGTGACGCCGCGGGTGCTCGACGTCGCCGACGAGGCGTCGGCACGGGCCGGGGTCGCCGCCGCGGCCGAAGTGCTCGGCGGACTCGACGTCGTCGTCAACAACGCGGGCGTCATGCTCTCCGCCACGGTGCAGTCCGCCGACCCCGGAGAGTGGGAGCGGATGACGCGGACGAACCTTCTCGGCACCCTGCACGTGTCGCACGCGGCACTGCCGCACCTCGTGGCCAGCCGGGGCACGCTGGTGCAGACCTCCTCGACCTCGGGCCGCACCGCCTCGGCAGGGTCGGGTGTGTACGCCGCGACCAAGCACGGAGTCAACGCGTTCTCCGAGGCGTTGCGGCAGGAGGTCGCGTCGCAGGGCGTGCGCGTCGTGGTCGTCGAGCCGGGCATGGTGGACACGGAGCTCGCGGGGCACCTCTCGGACCCTGCGATGCGCGAGCTCGCCGCACGGATGGCGGGCGAGATCCGCGTCCTCGACCCCGAGGACGTCGCCGAGACCATCCTCTTCGCGGTGACTCGCCCGCCGCACGTGTCCCTCAACGAGATCCTGCTGCGGCCCACCCAACAGGTGCGCTGACCGGCACCGGCGGCAGGCAGGGGTGACGAGGGGGTCCAGTCGCTCTCTGCTTCCGGCATGGCGGCCCGGCGGCCCGCCCCGGTGAAACCCGGTGAGTCTCGTCCTTACCTGCGACTCGACCCTCCGCCTGTCCGCCCGGACGACCGTGCACCGGGGGCGCGTGTGACACCCGTGTCCCCGAACCCGGGCTCTAGGCCGCTGCCGCCACGCCCCGGTACGTCAGGAGCTCCTCCAGCGCCGCGACCTCGCCCTCACGTGCCGCCACCAGGAACGCGTGGACGAGGCGCCGGTGCGTCGAGCGCGCGACCGGGGTCCGCACCGGGCCGTCGGCGAGACGACAGGCGGCGCGGCGCACGAGCTGCCGCGCGTTGACCGCACTCGTGCGCAGGATGCGTGCGACGTCGTCGTACGGGTAGTCGAAGACGCTGCGGAGCAGGTATGCGCCGAGCTCGCGGCCCGACAGCCGTGCCAGGAGCAGGCCGAGCGCCTCCGCGACGGCGGCCGTCTGGTCCGCCCGGACGGAGGGGTTGGTGAGGTCGTCGGACGTCCGCGCGTCCTGGACGTCGCCGGGGCGTTCGTGTCGTCGTCCGGCCGACTGGACGACGTTGATCGCGAGCCGGGTCGTCGTGGTGGTGAGGAACGCCTCGGGGTTGCGCACCCGCGTCCGGTCCGTGCGCTGCCATCGCAGCCACGCCTCCTGGACCACGTCCTCAGCGCTGCCCGCGTCGCCTCCGACCACCCTGGAGGCGACGCGGAACAGCCGGGCTCGCTGCGAGACGAAGAACGCGCTCGCACGTTCGAGGTCGGCGCTGTCGGGGTCGTGCGTAGGGCCCTCCTGCGTGCGAGGGCTGGTGAGGGGGCTGGTCTCGGTCGTCGACGCGTCCATGGCGACTCCTTCGGGTGGATGTCGCCCGGCAGGACGACGTTCCCACCGTCCGGTCGTGGCGCGGCCCACCGCGCCACGCACCTCCGTGGTCGGTTGCGTGGTCGGTCGAGTGGTCGGGAACGTGGTCGGAAGGGTCGCGCCGTCCTCACGCTCGTGCGGGCGCGCCCTCGCTCTCCGCGCCGGAGCGCCCCAGAGCGCGGGAGAGCTCCCGGCGCGAGGCGATGCCGAGCTTCGTGTACACCTTGCGCAGGTGCCACTCGACCGTGTGCGGGCTCAGGAAGAGCTCCGCACCGATCCTGGGGTTGGTCATGCCGTCCGCGGCCAGCGCCGCGATCTGCGCCTCCTGCGGGGTGAGCCGGGCGCTCGCCCGCTCCTCCCGCGCGCGCACCTTGGCCCCGGTCGCGATCAGCTCGCGGCGCGCGCGCTCGGCGAAGGCGACGGCGGGCATCGCCGCGAACATCTCGTACGCGGTGCGCAGCTGCTCCCGGGCCGCGGTGCGTCGGCCCGCGCGGCGCAGCCACTCGCCATAGAGCAGATGGGTGCGGGCGACCTCCGCGGACACGCCGTCCCGACCCAGGTGGTCGATCGCGGTGCGGTACAGCTGGTCGGTCTCGGGGCCCTCGTCCAGAAGCGCCCGGCAGCGCGCCCGGATGCCGTGCGCCCACCCCGTGTCAGCCACCCGTGCCAGTGACTCCAGGCGTTCGAACGCGGTCGCGGCTCGTTCGAGCTCGCCACAGCGCACTGCGGCCTCGATGTGCTCGATGAGCGACAGGCCCACGAAGTTGAACCCGTCGTGCTCGATGACGGTGCTCGACGCCGCGAGGGCCTCGTCGTAGCGCGCGAGGCCGTTGTAGAGGACACCCTGGACGTAGCCGGCGGCGGCGAGAAGCGAGGCCTCGCCGCCCTGCGCGGCCCGGGCGCGCGCCTCGTCGAACAAGGCGACGGCGGGGCCCTCCTCGCCGCGCCACGCCATCAGGACGAGCGACGCGTAGGCGAACGGGGCGTTGCCGGTGGCGGCCGCGACCGCGTCCGCCTCGCCGATCTTGCGTCCCGCGCCCGCGAAGTCGCCGTGGAAGACGTCGACACCGGCCGTGTAGACGAGCAGGGGCGGCAGCACACCAAGGGCACCGATGTCGCGGGCCAGCCGCACCGCGCGCGCGGAGATCCGGTCCCAGGCCGTGAAGTCCCACGCGTGGTGGAAGAACGCCTCGAGGGCGACCGGGGCCAGCAGGAGCCATCGCATGGCGGCCTCCGGCCCGGGCAGCTCCTCGCGCGCGAACGGGTCGAGCGCCGCACGGATAGCACCGACACCGTGCTCAGGACCGTCGGCCAGGAGGGTCGCGATGGCGTCGAGCAGCGCGTCCGACGGACCGGAGCCGAGGAGCGCCGCGTCCAGGCCGCGGGCCGCCGACGCGGCCGCGGCGACCCCCGCGGGCCCGTGGACGCGTCCGGAGAACACGGCGGCGCTGATCGCCTCGAGATAGGTCTCCCGCGCCAGCGGCGACCCCGCCGCGGCGAGCCCTGCCGCGGCGTCGAGCAACAACGGGGCGGCCTCGTCGCTGCGGCTGCGCGCGAACAGCACGCGGGCGCGGAGCCGGTTCACCCGTGCCCGGTCCGGCGGGCCGAGGGGGGACAGGTCGGCGAGGGTCGCTAGCTCTGTCGCCCGGTCCGGGGCCGCGGCCGAGAAGTGGGCCTCGGCCGCGGCCAGGGCACGCCGTCCGCGCCGTCCCGCGTCGGGCGTCAGCTCCGCGGCGCGCTCGAGCAGCACGGCCTCGGCGGCCATGCCGCCGCGCTGCCGCGCGCGTCCGGCGGCCCGCTCCAGTGCGTCCGCGACCTCCTCGTCGGGACCTTCGCAGGCCTGCGCGGCATGCCATGCACGGCGGTCGGGATCGTGCACCGGGTCGGTGGCCGCAGCGAGCGCACCGTGCACGAGGCGGCGCTCCGTCGGGCTCGCCGCACGGTAGACGGCGGAGCGGGCGAGCGGATGCCGGAAGCGGACCGACTCCCCGAACTCGACGAGCCCGGCGGCCTTGGCGGGTGCGGCATCGGGCGCCACGCCCAGGTGCTCGGTCGCCTTCACGAGCAGGCGTGTGTTCCCGACCGGCTCCGCCGCGGCGACCAGCAGGAGCAGCCTGGTGGGCGAGGGGAGCGCTCCCAGGCGCCGGGCGAAGTCCTCCTCGACGCGGGTCGCGACGGAGCCGCGTCCGGTCGCGTCCAGCCCGTAGGCCAGCTCGGCGGCGCTACGTCCGCGGTACAGCTCCAGCAGGGCGAGCGGGTTCCCGTGCGTCTCGGCGACCAGCCGGTCCCGCACCCGGCGCTCGAGCCGCCCGCCGACCGCCCGGTCGAGCAGCTCCCCGGCAGATCGAGGGTCGAGGCCGTCGACGCTCAGCTCCGGCAGGCCGGCCAGGGCCGTCGCGCCCTCCGGATCGCGCACCGCGGCCACCAGGGCGACCGGCTCGGCCAGGAGCCGGCGCGCGACGAACTCGAGCGTCCGGAGGGACGCCTGGTCCAACCACTGTGCGTCGTCGACGACGACGAGCACCGGTCGTGTCTCGGACGCCCGGGTGAGCAGGGTCAGCACCGCGAGACCGACCAGGAAGCGTGCGGGCGGGGCGCCGGTCGCCGTGCCGAACGCGACCTGCAGGGCGTCACGCTGCGGGCCCGGCAGGTCCCGGGCCTGGTCGAGGAAAGGCGCACAGAGCTGCTGCAGCCCGGCGTACGCCAGCTCCATGTCCGCCTCGACGCCGAGGGTCCGGGTCACCGTGACGCCCGACGCCTGGGCCGCGGCGTAGTCGAGCAGCACGGACTTGCCGACGCCCGCCCCGCCCCGCAGGACGCGGACGGCCGAGCTGCCGCGACGAACGGTCGTGAGGACCTCGTCGAGAGCGGCGCGCTCGACGAGACGTCCGACCAGGTGGGGCAGGGGATTCGCGCTCATCGGACTCCTGGGCCTCGCGGGGCGCGCTCCGGCGCGGTCGCCCTCCGGGGCAGATTACCGGCGGGTGTCACATCCGGCGCCGCCACGCGGTCGGTGCTGGGTCACCGGACGTCAGTCGCAGGAGGAACCGTGTCCCCACGCATCCATCAGCTCGCCACCTCGGTCCTCGTGATCGGCACCGGCGGCTCCGGCC
This sequence comes from Isoptericola sp. NPDC058082, assembly GCF_042885055.1. Classification (NCBI taxonomy): domain Bacteria; kingdom Bacillati; phylum Actinomycetota; class Actinomycetes; order Micrococcales; family Promicromonosporaceae; genus Isoptericola; species Isoptericola sp. NPDC058082. The sequence goes on from NZ_JBHVSQ010000001.1 coordinate 140,739, forward strand.
TGCGTGCCGCGATCGAGCTGGCCGAGACGGGGGTGGCCGTGCTCGCGGTCGGCAAGCGTCCCGCGCCCGACGCGCACACGTCCCTCGCCGCCGGCGGGATCAACGCGGCCCTGGCCACGACCGACCCGGCCGACACCTGGGAGCAGCACGCCGCCGACACGCTCCAGGAGAGCTACCTCCTGGCCGACCCGCGGACCGTTCAGGTGGTGACGCAGGGCGCGTCCCGCGGGATCGACGACCTGGAGCGCTACGGCATGCGCTTCGATCGCCAGGCCGACGGACGGATCGCGCAGCGCTACTTCGGCGCCCACACCTATCGGCGCACCGCGTTCGTCGGCGACTACACCGGCCTCGAGGTGCAGCGGACGCTGGTCGGGCGCGCGGCCGAGCTGGAGATCCCGGTGCTGTCGACGGTCTACGTGACGCGGCTTCTGGTGGACGACGGCGTCGTCTTCGGCGCCTATGGTTTCGACCTCGTCGACGGGTCGCGCTACCTCGTCCACGCCGACGCCGTGATCCTCGCGACCGGCGGCCATACGCGGATCTGGCGGCGCACGTCGTCGCGGCGCGACGAGAACACCGGGGACTCGTTCCGACTCGCGGCCGAGGCAGGCGCCCGTCTCCGTGACGCGGAGCTGGTGCAGTTCCACCCGTCGGGCCTGATCGAACCGGAGAGCGCCGCCGGGACGCTCGTGAGCGAGGCGGCCCGCGGCGAGGGCGGCGTGCTCCTCAACAACCTCGGGGAGCGCTTCATGGCGCGGTACGACCCGGAGCGGATGGAGCTGTCCACCCGTGACCGGGTCGCCCTCGCGTCGTACAGCGAGATCAGGGCCGGCCGTGGCACCCGTGCCGGCGGCGTGTGGCTCGACCTCTCGCACCTGCCGCGGGAGACGATCCTCACGCGGTTGCCGCGCGTCTACCAGACGCTCATGGACCTGCAGGTGCTGGACGTGACGCGTGACCCGATCGAGGTGGCGCCCACCGCGCACTACTCGATGGGTGGTGTGTGGGTGCGGCCGGAGGACCACAGCACCGACGTGGCGGGGCTCTTCGTCATCGGCGAGGCGTCGAGCGGGTTGCACGGGGCGAACCGGCTCGGGGGCAACTCCCTCATCGAGCTCATGGTGTACGGCAGGATCACCGGCCGGGCTGCTGCCGAGTACTCGGCCGGGCTCGCGGCACAGCGCCGGTCGCTCGGCGCGGTCCGCGACGCCGAGTCGTCGGTCGACCGCCTGCTCGCGGCCGAGGGGGAGCAGAACGTGCGCGCGATGCAGCGCAGCGTCCGCGACCTCATGACCGAGCACGCCGGTGTCGTGCGGGACGAGTCGGGCCTGCGTGCGGGGCTCGGCGCCCTCGGCGAGGTCGAGGACCGGATGACGCGGGCGGGGATCCACATCGACATCGCGGGCTACCAGGACCTCGCGCACGCCTTCGACCTCCGGTCCGCCGTCCTCGCCGCGCGCGCCACGCTCGAGTGCGCCCTGGAACGTCGGGAGTCGAGGGGATGCCACAACCGGTCCGACCACCCCGACCTGGACCCGGAGCTGCAGGTCAACCTCGTGTGGTCCCCGCACGGTGGCGTGCGCCGGGAACGGATCCCGGCCGTCCCGACGGACATCGCCGAACGCATGCACGACGTCTCCGCCGACGGGAAGCTCGTGGAGTAGCGGGGTGTCACGCCGCCGACGGGTGCCCGGTCGTTCAGGACGACGGCGCACGCCGTCCACCGGACGGCCGCCGCGGCAGCGCGGTCCGGCGACCTTCAGCCGAACCCAGGAAGGACATCCTCATGAGCGACCACGTCCTCGAACCCGAGGCCCAGGCCATGGCCGACGCGACCGCCAGCCCGCCGTACTTCTACGAGATGACGCCCGACGACGCCCGCAAGGTCCTCGCCGACGTCCAGTCGCAGCCCACGTCGCTGCCCGACGTCGAGGAGGAGTGGTTCGCGGTGCGCGCCTCCGTGGGCGACGTCCGGGCCCGTGTCGTGCGGCCGGTCGGGAGCGTCGGGCCGCTGCCCGCGGTCCTGTACATCCACGGCGGCGGCTGGGTGCTGGGCGACGCCGCAACGCACGATCGTCTCGTCCGCGATCTCGCCACCGGCGCCGGCGTCGGCATCGTGTTCGTCGAGTACGACCGGTCACCGGAGGCGCACTACCCGGTCGCGATCGAGCAGGCCTACGCGGTGGCGCGGTGGATCACCACGCACGGCGCGGACGCCGGCCTCGACCCCGCCCGGATCGCGGTCGCCGGCGACTCCGTGGGCGGGAACATGGCGGCGGCCGTGACGATCCTCGCGAAGCAGCGGGGCGACGTGACGTTCCGCCACCAGTCCCTGTACTACCCGGTGACCGACGCCGCACAGGACACGGCGAGCTACCTCGAGTTCGCGGAAGGGCCGTTCCTGCTCGCGAAGTCGATGGCGTGGTTCTGGGACGCCTACCTGCCGGACGTGGCGCGACGGCAGGAGATCACCGCGTCGCCCCTGCGTGCCTCGCTGGACGACCTCGCGGGGCTGCCGGAGGCGTTCGTCGTGGTGGACGAGAACGACGTGCTGCGCGACGAGGGCGAGGCCTACGCGCGCAAGCTCGTCGCCGCCGGTGTGCGGACGACGACGGTCCGCTACAACGCGACGATCCACGACTTCATGATGCTCAACCCCCTGCGGCCGTCGGCCGCGTCGTCCGGCGCGATCGCGCAGGCCGTCGACGTCCTCCGCACGGCGCTCCACGCCGGCTGAGCCACCCACCCACTTTCACGACAGGAGAATCTGATGGACACCCAGTACCCCACCGTCGTCCTCGTGCACGGCGCGTTCGCCGAGTCCGCGAGCTGGAACGGCGTCATCGACCGGTTGCACGAGCGGGGCGTCGAGGCCGTCGCGGCCGCCAACCCGCTGCGGAGCGTGGCCGGCGACGCCGCCTACGTCCGGGACGTCGTCGCCGGGATCGGCCGACCCGTGCTCCTGGTCGGGCACTCGTACGGCGGGATCGTGATCACCGAGGCGGCGGCCGGCCATCCGGACGTCGTCGGCCTCGTCTACGTGGCGGCGTTCGCGCCCGACCACGGCGAGAGCGCGTTCGAGCTCTCGAGCAGGGCGCCGGGCAGCACTCTCGGTGAGGCGCTGACGGCCTATCCGGTGAGCACGGGAGGTGCCGAGCTCGCCATCAGGCTCGATGCGTTCCCGGGACAGTTCGCGGCGGACGTGCCACTGGCAGAGGCGACGCGGCTGGCCCGCACGCAGCGACCGGTCACCGAGGCTGCCCTGCGGGACGGGCTTCCCACCGACGTGCCGGCGTGGCAGTCCCTGCCGTCGTGGTTCGTGTTCGGCGACCAGGATCGCAACATCCCTGCCGCCGAGCTGAGGGCCGAGGCGCAGCGGGCGCGGGCGCGGGGCGTGAACGAGGTGGCGGGGGCCTCCCACGCCGTCGCGGTCTCCCGCCCCTACGAGGTGACCAGCACGATCCTCGAGGCACTCGGCGCGGACCTCGCCGAAGACGTCGCGTGACTCGTCGGTGACGCGGGGCGGGGCGGCCTGCGTCGTCCCGCCCCGAGTGACGTGGTGCACGACGAGAGTCCGCGGGTCGGTGCCCGCGCCGCGGCTCAGTGGTCGAGGTCGGCCAGCGCGCTCTCGATCGCCCGGTGGAACGTCGGGTAGGCGTAGATCATGTGCCGCAGCTCGGGGACGGGGACCCGGGCCTGCACGGCGAGGGTGAGGACCGCGAGGATCTCGCCGCCCGCCGGCCCGGCGGCGGTCGCGCCGACCAGCACGCCGGCGTCGGCGTCCACGACCAGCTTGATCAGGCCCTCGTTGCCGGGCCCGTGCACGAACCCGCGCGACGACGCGGCGAGGTCGGTGAGGCCCGTGCGGACCGTCGTCCCGGCGTCGCGGGCGGCGGCCTCCGTGAGCCCGACGCCGCCGATCTCCGGGTCGGTGAACGTCACGTGCGGGACGGCGCGGTAGTCGGCACGCTCCTCGCCGCCGGCGTCCCCGCCGTTTCCGCTGTCGCCCCCGGCCGCGAGGATGTCCGCGACCGCGATGCGCGCCTGGTACATCGACACGTGGGTGAACGCCCCCTTGCCGGTGACGTCCCCGATCACCCAGACGCCGTCCGCCGCGCGCAGCCGGTCGTCGACGGGGATCGTGCGGCCCGTGTCGTCGATGCCGACCGTCGCGACGCCGAGCGCCCGCAGGTCGGTACGGCGGCCCGCGGCCACCAGCAGCCGCTCGGAGACCAGCTGCGTGCCGTCGCCGAGGGTCAGGGTGAACCCGCCGCCGTCGTGCGAGACCGACGACACCTTGGCACCGGTGCGCACCCCGATGCCCTCGGCGGCGAAGCGGCCGGCCAGGAGCGTGCTCGCCTCGGGCTCGTCGGGCGCCAGCAGGCGCGGGCCCGCCTCGACGACCTCCACGGCGGTGCCGAACCGGGCGAAGACCTGCGCCAGCTCGCAGCCGATGGCGCCGCCGCCCAGCACGGTGAGCGACGCCGGCGCCTCGGTCGCGCGCACGGCGTCGCGGTTGGTCCAGTAGGGGGTGTCGGCCAGGCCCTCCACCGGCGGCACGGCCGGCTCGGTGCCCGGGTTGAGCAGGACGCCGCGCGTCGCGCGGAAGCGGCGCTCGCCGTCGGCCGTCGCCACGACGACCTCGCCCGGTCCGGCCAGGCGCCCACGGCCGCGCACGACGCGCGCGCCCGCCTTCTCCAGCCGCTCGACGGCGGCGGTGTCGTCCCAGTCGGCGGTCGCCTCGTCGCGGACGCGCGCGGCGACGGGCGCCCAGTCCGGCACGACGTCGACCCGCCCGGCCAGCGTGCCCGCCCGGCGGGCCTCCGCGAGCGCGTCCGACGCGCGCACCATCATCTTGGTCGGGATGCAGCCGAAGTAGGGGCACTCGCCGCCGACCAGCCGCGCCTCGACCGCGACGACGTCGAGCCCTGCGCGGGCCAGCCGACCGGTCGCGTCCTCCCCGCCCGGACCCGTGCCGATCACCACGACGTCGACGGTCTCGACGGGCTGCTCGGTCGTCATGCGGTCCTCCTCGTGCGGGGTGCGGGCTGCGGGCTGCGGGCCCGGCCGGCCGGGGACGCCGACCTGGGCCAGCGCACCACATCGGCGCGCTCGTCGCGCGGCGAGATGCCGGTGCCGGTGGTCGCACACCTCTGCCACGCTGGCGCGATGGAGCTGATCGCCGCGGGTCGCGACGCCGACGTCTTCGCCCTGGACGACCACCGGGTGCTGCGCCGCTACCGCGACGGCCGTCCCGCGCACCGGGACGCCACCCTGCTCGCCGCCGTCGTCGACGCGGGGTACCCGGCGCCCGCCGTGCTCGGGGTCGACGGCCCCGGCATGCTGCTCGAGCGGCTGGCCGGCCCCACGCTGGCGGACGAGCTGCTGGCGGGCCGCCGCGACGCGGGCGAGGCGGGAGCCCTCCTCGCGTCGCTGCACGCGCGCCTGCACGCCCTGCCCTGGCCGGACGGGCCCCTCCTGCACCTCGACCTGCACCCGTCGAACGTGGTGCTGGCCGCGCGCGGGCCCGTGGTGATCGACTGGACCGACGCCCGGACCGGGCCCGCCGGTCTGGACGTCGCGACCACGGCGCTGATCCTCGCGCAGACGGTGCTCTCGCCGGCGGACGCCTCGGTGGAGGGTCCCTCCGACGTGGTCGCGCGGGTGGCGAGCGCGGTGCTCAGCGCCTTCGTGGGGGCGACCGGGCCCGGCTACCGCGACCACCTGGGCGAGGCGGTCGCGCGGCGTCGTGCCGTTCCCGTGCTGACCGACCACGAGCTCGCGCGGCTGGACGACGCCCGGGCGCTCGCGGCCCGACCTGCCTGAGCGTCGGTGGGGGACGGCAGGATGGCGTCGTGCACGTCGTCCTGACCCGAGAGCCCGGCGGCACGGTCCGCGTGCACGACGGTACGCAGCGTGCCGTGCCCGCCGCGGACCTGCCCGCGCTCGTGGCGGACGCGGAGGACGGCGCGCGCAAGGGGGGCGTCGTGCCGCGCTGGACGTGGGACGACACGAACCGCTGGTACCTCGGCCTGCTGCGGGCGGGCGTCCGCGTGGAGCGGTCGCACGACCTGCGCCTCGTGCACCGCGTCCTGCGGCACTCCACGGCGACCGCGGGCTCGGAGCTCGCGGGGTCGCCGGCCGGCGCGTGGGACACGATGACCCCGACGCCGGCGGGCGCGGCGCCGCCGGTGGGCGCCCGCCGCGCGCCGCAGGGCGAGGCGCTCTTCGACCTCGCGGCACCCGCGCCGTCGGCCCCGGCCCCGCAGGGGGACGAGGCGGTCGACCCCGTGGCGGAGCTGCGGCGGCAGGAGGACGCGGTGCGCGGCTCGACGGCCCCCGGGCGGCTGCGGCTGCTCGCGGCGGGGGAGTCGGCGGGCGCGCTGGTCGCGGCCGAGATGCACCACGCCGGGTTGCCCTGGCGCGCCGACGTGCACGACGCCGTCCTCACCGAGGCGCTGGGCCCCCGGCCGCCCGAGGGGCAGCGACCCGCGCGGCTCGAGGAGCTCGCCCGGCAGATCCGGGCGGCCCTCGACGCGCCGCCGTCCCTCAACCCCGACTCGCACCCCGACCTGCTCAAGGCGATGCAGTACGCGGGGGTCGGGGCGCGCAGCCTGCGCAAGTGGGAGCTCTCGACGATCGACCACCCGGTCGTCCCGCCGCTGCTGGAGTACAAGAACCTCTACCGGCTGCTCACCGCCAACGGCTGGCACTGGCTCGACGAGTGGGTGACCGACGGGAGGTTCCGCACCGAGTACGTGGTGGGCGGCGTGGTGACCGGACGCTGGGCCTCCACCGGTGGCGGGGCGCTGCAGCTCCCGAAGGGCGTGCGGCGCGCGGTGGTCGCCGACCCGGGCTGGTGCCTCGTCGTGGCGGACGTCGCCCAGCTCGAGCCGCGCGTCCTGGCGGGCATGGCGGGCGACGAGGCGATGGCGACGGCGGGCCGCGCCGGCGACCTGTATGCCGGCATCGTCGCGTCCGGGGCGGTGCCGACGCGGGAGCTGGCCAAGGTGGGCATGCTCGGCGCGATGTACGGCGGCACCACGGGGGCGAGCGCCCAGGTGCTGCCGCGGCTGGGCCGGGAGTACCCGCGGGCGATCGCGCTGGTGGAGGAGGCGGCCCGCACGGGGGAGCGCGGCGGCGTCGTGACGACGTGGCTCGGCCGGTCGTCCCCCGCCCCCGGCTCCGCCTGGGACGAGGCGCAGGCGGGGGCGTTCGCCGACGACGCGGGGGCCGACGCCGCGGCGCGCGCCCGGTCGGCGACCCGGTCGTGGGGGCGGTTCACCCGCAACTTCGTGGTGCAGGGCACCGCGGCGGAGTGGGCGCTGTGCTGGCTGGCCTCGATCCGCCGCCGCCTCTGGGCGCTCGGCGCCGCCGGGGGAGCGCGGCCCGGCCTGGCCCCCGCCCCGTTCGCCGACCGCCCGCACCTGGCGTTCTTCCTGCACGACGAGGTGGTGGTTCACGCCCCGCGGGAGCTCGCCGACGTGGTCGCGGCCGAGGTGCGCGCGGCCGCCGAGGAAGCGGGCCGCCTGCTGTTCGGGGACTTCCCGGTCGACTTCCCGCTGACCGTCGCGGCGGTCGACTCCTACGCCGACGCCAAATAGCCACCGAGCCTTAGGGTCGGGGCCATGACCACCGGCACCGGAGACAGCACCGCACCGCGCACCCCCGCGAACCCTCCGAGGCTGCGCGACGTCGTCGCCGCCCTCGAGGACCTCTACCCGCCGTCGACGGCGGAGGGCTGGGACGCCGTCGGCCTGGTGGTGGGCGACCCGGCGGCGCCGGTGCGCAAGATCCTTCTCGCCGTGGACCCCGTGGCCGCGGTGGTCGACGAGGCGATCGCCTGGGGCGCGGACCTGCTCGTCACCCATCACCCCCTGTTCCTGCGGCCCGTGCACTCGGTGGCGGCGACGACGTTCAAGGGCGACGTCGTGCACCGGCTGCTCACCGCGGGCTGCGGCCTGTACGTCGCGCACACCAACGCCGACGCCGCCCCGCGCGGCGTCGCGGACGCGCTCGCGGACCTCGTCGGCATCACCGACCGGAGCCCCCTCGTCGTCGGGGACGACGGCGACGGGGTCGTGCGGGGGATCGGCCGGGTCGGGCGGCTCGCCGAGCCCACGACGCTCGGTGCGTTCGCCGAGCGCGTCGCGGCCGTGCTGCCGGCGACGGCGCAGGGCGTGCGCGTCGCCGGCGACCTCGACGCCCCGGTCGCGACCGCCGCCGTGGTGGGCGGCTCCGGGGACTCGCTGTTCGACGCCGTCCGAGCCGCCGCCGTCGACGTCTACGTGACCGCCGACCTGCGCCACCACCCCGTCTCGGAGCTGCGGGAGCGGGCGGACTTCGAGGCGGGACCCGGCGTCACGGCGACGCCGTTCCTCGTGGACGTGGCCCACTTCGCGAGCGAGTGGCCGTGGCTCGCGTACGCCGCCGACGACGTCCTGGCGCGGCTCGGGGAGCGGGCCGGAGGGGGGACCGGAGACGGTTCCGGAGACGGTACGGTGACCACGAGGGTGAGCACGATCGGCACCGACCCGTGGACCGCGCGGGTGCCGAGCACCGTGCGCGAGACCGACCGCCCCACCAGCTGAATCACTGCGAGAGGACCCGCCCGTGGCCACTGCACCCCCCGAGGACCAGCGCCGACTGCTCGAGGTCCAGGCCCTCGACACCCGGCTGCAGCAGCTCGTCCACCAGCGCCGCAACCACCCGGCGCTGGCGACCATCGCCGAGCTCGACGGCCGCATCGGCGACCTGCACACGTCGCTCGTCGACTCGCGCACCGCCGTGGCCGACCTCGAGCGCGAGCTCGCCAAGGCGGAGTCCGACGTCGCCCAGGTGCGCACCCGGGCCGAGCGCGACCAGCAGAAGCTCGACTCCGGCGCCCTGTCGGCGAAGGACTCCCAGGCCCTGGTGAGCGAGCTCGAGTCCCTGGCCCGCCGCCAGTCGGTCCTCGAGGACGCCGAGATCGAGGTCATGGAGCGCCTGGAGGCGCACCAGGGCTCGCTGGCCGAGGTGGAGTCGGCGCACGCCGAGCTCGAGGCCGCGAAGGCGAAGGCCACCGCCGAGCGGGACGAGGCCTGGGCCGAGATCAACGCGACCGGGTCGAAGGTCAAGGCGGAGCGCGAGGCGACCGCGGCCGGGCTCGACGCCGGCCTGGTCGCCCTGTACGACAAGCTGCGCGCCCAGCTCGGCGGTGTCGGCGCCGCGGCGCTGCGGGGCGGCCGGTGCGAGGGCTGCCGCCTCGACCTCAACCCCCGCGACCTCGCCGCGGTCAAGGCGGCTCCGCCCGAGCAGGTCGTGCGGTGCGAGGAGTGCGGCCGCATCCTCGTGCGCCCGGCGGACGACGGCGCCGCGGCCTGATGACCCGACCGTCCGGAGCGAGCCCGGCGGCGGGCACCGGGGCGGGCACCACCCTGCGCACCGTCGTGCTCGTCCGGCACGGCGTGACGGAGCTGACCGAGGCGCGCGCCTACTCGGGCGGCGGCGTCCCCGGGCCGTCGCTGACGACGCGGGGACGCACGCAGGCGGCGCGCGCCGCGGACGCCGTCTTCCGCCTCGGCAAGGACCTGTGGCCGGACCTGCCGCGCGCGGGTGCCCTCGTCGCCTCGCCCCTCGTGCGCACGCTCGAGACCGCCGCGGCGGTCGGGCGGCGCACCGGCCAGCACGTGCGCCCGGACGACCGGTTCGCCGAGTGCGTGTTCGGCGACTGGGAGGGCCTCACCCCCGACGCCATCGCCGCCGGCTGGCCCGACGAGTTCGCCGCCTGGGCCACGACGGGCACCGACCGGGCGCCCGGCGGCGAGTCGTACGAGGACGTGGGCGAGCGGGCGTGGGCCGGGCTGCGGGACGTCGTCACCGCGACGGACCCGGGCGCGGCGGCCGTCGTCGTCGCGCATACCGTGACGATCCGCGCCCTGGCGGGGCGTTCGCTCGGTGCGCCCGCGTCGTCGTGGCGGCTGCTGCGCGTGCCTCCCTGCTCGCTCACCGTGCTGCGCTTCGGCCTCGGGGAGGACGGCGAGCCTGCGCTCGCGGAGGTCACCGCGGCCGGGTACCCGACCGACGCCTGAGCCCGCGCGCCGCGGCGCCTACCCCTTCGCCCTGGTGGGCCGGGGCGGCTGGGGAGGGGTGGCCAGGGCGAGGTCGACACCGCGGGCCACCCAGTGGTGCAGCGCGTCCTCGTCGGCGGTGACCGACGCCGCCACCCCGACCGTCCCGCGCATCACGCGTTCGCCCATCCGCAGCTCGTGCGCCCCGTCAGCGAGAGCCGCGTCGTAGCCGTCCGTGCCGACGCGCACCATGAGCTCGTCGCGGGTGATCCCGACGGCCATGTGCGTGTGCACCATGAACGCCAGCCCGCCGAACATCTTCTGCTCGGTGAACTCCGCGCGCTCGGCGACGGCGTCGCGCACGCGCGCGGCGAGGACCTCGTCGTAGGCCATGCGGCCAGTGTCGCCGGGTGTCCGACGACCCGCCCGTCAGGCGATGACGACCTCGAGGGTGCGCGGGCCGCGCCGGGTGGCGGCGTCGTGCAGGGTGGCCTCGACCATCCGGTACGACAGGCCCGTCCCGACCTCCGTGCCGATGACCTGACCGTCGAGCTCGCGGGCGGCGTCGAGCAGCTCTGCGGCGCTGGTGGGCGCCGGGCCGGAGCGGCGCAGCAGGTGGCCCGCGAGCACGCCGCGCGTGTGCTTGGCGTTGTGCGAGACGACGGCGCGCTTCCCGTCCGTCTCGCGCACCACGCGGACGGCCACCCAGTCGGCGGCCGCGTCGCCGGTCGTGGCCGGCTTCCACGCGGCGAGGTAGGCCGCCGAGCGGCAGTCGACGACGACGTCGCCCGCGGCACGCGCGTCGAGAGCGGCGGACAGGTGCGACCGCCACGCGGTGGCGAGCTTGCCGACACCGGGCAGGTCGACGCCCATCGAGAGGCGGTACGCCGGGATGCGGTCGGCGGGGGAGACGGCGCCCCACAGGCCCGAGAAGACGCGGACGTCGTCGGCGGCGCGGCGGGCCGCGTCGCCGGGCAGGTCCGCGAGGCCGGCCGCGGCGTACAGCACGCCGGTGTAGACCTGGGCGGCGGGCGCCGTCGGCGCGGCCTTGAGGTCGGTGTTGCGCGCGACCTCGTCGCCGAGCGACGCGCCCACGCCCAGGAGGTAGGTCGCGTCCGGCCGGGCGCTCGCGGCGGCGAGCGCGTCGAGCACCGCGCGGCGCTGGTCGGTGAGGTGCGCCGCCGCCGTGAGGCGGGCCAGGTCGACCGGGGCGGCACCCTCGGGCGCGGGGGTCTTGCCCTCGGAGGGCGGCAGGCAGATCAGCACCCGGACACCCTATGACCGCGCCGGGCGGGGTCTCGGTTGCCGGACCTGCCGGTGACAGTGCGGTCCGTCACCGCTAGCGTCGCCGGGCATGGTCCAGGTGAAGATCTACGGCAACCGACGGGTGTGGGGTCAGCGGCGCACGGAGGTCTCCGACGCGCTGCACGCGGCGCTGGTCGGTGCCTGGCAGATCCCCGAGGACAAGCGGTTCCACCGGTTCCTGCTGCTGGACGACGGCGACCTGGTCGCACCCCGCTCGGACGTCTACCTGATGATCGAGATCGTGGCGTTCGCCGGGCGCTCGCGGGAGGCGAAGCGCGAGCTGATCCGGCGCGTGTACGACGACGTCGCGCCCGCCCTGGGCGTCGCGGCGGACGACGTCGAGCTGGTCGTCATCGAGTCGCCCGCCGAGAGCTGGGGGATCCGCGGCCGCTCCGGCGACGAGCTGTCGCTGAGCTACAAGGTCGACGTCTGACCCTGCTGACGTGAGAGGGCGTCCGACCGGCTCGACGGCGCATAGACTGTGCGACGCGGACGAGTCGGTCGGACGGTCGCGTCGGCGGTGCCCTCGGGCGCCGTCGCCGAGGAACGTCCGGGCTCCGAAGGGCGAGGTGGTGGCTAACGGCCACCCGGGGTGACCCGCGGGACAGTGCCACAGAAAACAGACCGCCGTCGCCGGGCGACCGGTGGCGGTAAGGGTGAAACGGTGGTGTAAGAGACCACCAGCGCGGCCGGCGACGGTCGTGGCTCGGTAAACCCCACCTGGAGCAAGGTCAGACAGATTGTGTTTGAGGGTTGCCCGCCCGATTCTCTGTTGAGAAGCACAGTCGGGTAGACCGCTCGAGCCCTGCGGCAACGCAGGGCCTAGATGGATGACCGTCGCCCGCGCCCGGGTAACCGGGCGCGGGAACAGAACCCGGCGTACAGACCGGCTCGTCCGCCACAACGAAATGACCCGTGGAGCGGTTAGTCCCGCGGGTCATAGGGCCACGAACGGAAACGCGAGTTACCCCTGTGTACGCATTCGGCGCCCCGCCGGTGGGTGTCCGACGCGTCCCTGCATCCGAGCGGCCGTCGCCGTAATCTGCCCGAATGGACTGGGGTGACGTTCCGACGTGGGTGGCTGCGATTGCGGCCGTACTGGCGCTAGTCGCAGCCGCGCTGGCAGTCGTCCCTGCATGGCGCACCTACAGGCTCGCCAAAACCGAGGCGGAGATGGACCAAGCAAGGCTCGTCGTTGCCTGGAGGACTCCGCACGTTCCTGACGAAGTGGTGGACCTGGCGGTCGTCAACAACAGCACCATGCCCGTGTGGGATCTCACGGTTCACGTTCTCTCAGTGCCGTCGGAGACGGTCGTCCAGGTTGTTAGGTCGCCGGTACTGCCACCTGCAAATGGCCCATCGACGACCGCCACGATGCACCTGGGGTCGACCGGCCACACCCCGCCCACTTCGGATACGGACATAGTCTGCGCAACGTGGTTCCGCGATCATCGCAACGTCTGGTGGCGGCGATCGTGGCGAGGTGACCTGGAGAAGGCGCAAGCACCCGACGAGATTCCGACCCGACCGCCATATCGGCTGCGCTGATGAACCAGCTGCATTTCGAAGACCAGGCGATCACGCAATGAGCGATGTAACCGACCCGACGCACGGAGCGCGTATCAGCGCACTGACCCTCTTTCTGGACACCCCGGTGCCCAGGACTCCGGGCGCTGCCATGAGGTGACGGGTGGCCGAGTCGCTGTTGGCATTGGTGCTGCCCGGACCGGCTCGTCCGCACTCATCTGCTCGCGGCCAGCACAGCCGCGAGGCCGGCGCGCAGGTCCGTGGCGAAGTAGTCGGGGACCTCCAGCGACGGGAAGTGCCCGCCGCGCTCGGGCTCGGTCCACCGGACGATCCGCCGGTAGCGCTGCTCCGCCCAGGCGCGCGGGGTACGCGACTCGATGTCGCCGGGGTACATGGTGAGGGCGCAGGGGACGTCCACCCGCAGGTCGGGGTCCAGGGAGCCGGGGCTCTCGGCGTAGATGCGGGCCGCCGAGGCGCCGGTCCGGGTCAGCCAGTACAGCGTGACGTCGTCGAGGATCCTGTCCCGGGAGATCGTCTCGAACGGGCTGTCCTCGGTGTCGGACCACTCGGCGAACTTGTCGAGGATCCAGGCGAGCAGGCCGACGGGCGAGTCGACGAGCGAGTACCCGATGGTCTGCGGCCGGGTCGCCTGCTGCGTCGCGTACGCCCGGTGGTGGAGCCAGAAGTCACGGGTCTCCTCGGCGTGCCGGCGCTCCTGCGCCGTCAGGCCGTCCGCCGTCATCCCGGGCGGTGGCAGGGCGAGCGTGGTGTGGATGCCGAGCACGTGCGCGGGGAACCTCCCGCCGAGGACCGCCGTGACGTTGCCGCCCCAGTCGCCGCCGTGGGCGAGGAACTCGTCGTAGCCGAGCCGTCCCATCAGCTCCACCCACGCGGCCGCGGTCTTCTCGACGCCCCATCCGGTGACGGCCGGTCTGTCGCTGTAGCCGAAACCGGGCAGCGACGGGACGACGACGTGGAACGCCGGCGCGCCGGGGTCCGTCGGATCGGCCAGCTCGTCCACCACGTCCACGAACTCGGCGACGCTGCCCGGCCAGCCGTGGGTCAGGACCAGCGGAGTGGCGTCCGCGCGCGGCGACGGGCGGTGCAGGAAGTGGATGCCCAGGCCGTCGACGGTCGTGCGGAACTGGCCGATCTCCTCGAGGCGCCTCTCGAACTTCCGCCAGTCGTACCCGGTGCGCCAGTGGTCGACGACGTCCACGAGGTCGGCCAGAGGGACCCCCTGGTCCCACCGGCGCGGGTCGGGCGCGGGGCGGCGGACCGTCTCGGGCTCAGGCAGCCGTGCCGCGGCGAGCCGTGCGCGCAGGTCGTCGAGGTCGGCGTCGGTGGCGCGGGACTCGAACGCCTGGACGTCGCTGGACAGGTGGGGCATGGGGGCTCCTGGTCGTCGCGAAGCCGGCTCCGCCGTCGGGAGCCGACCTCACGGTTCTACCAAGCGGCCCTGACACACCGGGGGGGTGGATCGCCCCCGGCGCGTCCGCCCGCGCGTCCGGCGTCAGGCCGTGGCCCGCTCGGCCCCCTGCGCGTGCTCGAGGGCCCAGGCGAGGGCGTGGTCGGCCACCTGCTCCCAGCCCGGCGCTCCGCAGGTCCAGTGGTCGCGGTCCTCGAACTCGTAGTACTCGGTGAGCGCCGAGGACTTCTCCCAGTGCTTGGCGTTCGACCGGTTCACCGACGCCGGCATGATGTGGTCCTGCCCGCCGGCGATGAACAGCAGCGGCGCCCGGTCGGTGCTGAAGTCCACCCAGGTCTCCTGATGCCCGGGCTTGAAGTTGGCGATCAGGCCGTAGTCCCACACCCAGCGTCCGGGCGCCGGGATCGCGTAGCGCTCCCACACCGCCCGGGACTCCTCCTCCGAGAGGGTGTTGGTGAACGCGTAGTGGAACTCCTCGGGCGTGAACCCGACCGCACGGTGGCGGTTCGCGGGGTTCTTCAGGGCCGGGAAGATCGACCTCGCCTGGGACGGCGGGGTGACCCGGACGCCCTCGGTCGGGGCCGAGTCGATGACCACGCCCGCGGCGCCGAGGCCCCGGGCCAGCAGCATCTGGGTGAGGAGGCCGCCGAAGGAGTGGCCCATGATGATCGGCGGCCGGTCCAGGGCGGTGATGACGCCGGCGAGGTGCTCGACGGTCTCGGGGACGGTCAGGTCCGCGATGACCTGCGGGTTCTCGCGGAGGGCCTCGACCTCGATCTCGAACCCGGGGTACGCGGGCGTCACGACCGTGAGGCCCTTCTCCTGATAGTGCCGGACCCAGCCCTCCCAGCTGCGGGGGGTCATCCAGAGGCCGTGGACGAGGACGACGGTGTCGGGCGCGCTGCTCTCGGTCGCGTCGCTCGTGTCGCTGATGTCAGTCATGGGTGGGGCCCTCTCAGGAGTCGATGAACGCCAGCAGGTCCGCGTGCAGCCGGTCGCGGTCGGTGTCGGGCAGGGCGTGGCCGCTGCCCGGATAGGTCAGGAGGCGGGCGTCGGCGATGAGCTCGACCGACCGCCTGCCTCCGACGTCGTAGGGCACGATCTGGTCGTCGTCGCCATGGATCACCAGGGCCGGGACGTCGATCGCGGCCAGGTCGGGCCGGAAGTCCGTCGCGGAGAACGCCGCGATGCACTCGTACGCCGCGCGGTGACCGCAGGCCATGCTCTGGAGCCAGAAGGCGTCGCGGAAGCCCTGGTCGACGTCGCCGCGGCGGTTGTGCCCGAAGAACGGACCGTCGGCCAGGTCCCGGTAGAGCTGCGACCGGTCCGCGCGCTCGCCGGCACGGATCTGGTCGAACACCTCCATCGGCAGCCCGTCGGGGTTGTCGTCGGTCCGCACCATGAGGGGCGGGACGGCGGACACCAGGACGACGCGGGCCACGCGGTCGGTGCCGTGGCGTGCGACGTACCGCACGACCTCGCCGCCGCCGGTGGAGTGACCGAC
Source organism: Isoptericola sp. NPDC058082 (assembly GCF_042885055.1). Taxonomy (NCBI): domain Bacteria; kingdom Bacillati; phylum Actinomycetota; class Actinomycetes; order Micrococcales; family Promicromonosporaceae; genus Isoptericola; species Isoptericola sp. NPDC058082. Next base: position 156,556 of record NZ_JBHVSQ010000001.1, read on the forward strand.
CAGGGTGAGGTCGCGCAGGTCGAGCGCGTCGACCAGGCACGCCAGGTCGTCGGCGTAGGTGTCCATCTCGTTGCCGTCCCAGGTGCGGCTCGACCGTCCGTGCCCCCGCCGGTCGTGCGCGATGGCGCGGTGGCCGTGCTCGGCGAGGAACAGGGCCGCGGCCGCCCAGGCGTCGGAGTTGAGGGGCCAGCCGTGGCTGAGGAGCACGGGCGTCCCCTCGGTGCCCCAGTCGGTGTAGTAGATCTCGGCACCGTCGTCGGCGGTGATGTAGGGCACGGTGGGCCTCCCTGGCGCTGGTCGGGACGGGTTGCTCCGAGGGTCCCCGCCTTCCGGCCCTGCCCGGACCACGTGGTTCGCGTAGTCCGTGGCGGGGCCTACGGGGTGACGGGGCCGAAGCGCTCGGAGAGCTGTCGCCGGGACGTGACGCCGAGCTTCTGGAACACCTTTCTCAGGTGGTAGTCGACGGTGTGGGGGCTGAGGAACAGGCGGGCCGCGATCTCGGCGTTGGTCCGTCCGGCCGCGGCCATCGTGGCGACGGCCCGTTCCTGCGTCGTCAGGTCCTGGCCGGACCGGGGCGCCGGCGCGCCCGCGGTGCCGCCGGCCGCCTCGAGCTCGGCGCGGATCCGGCCCTGGAAGACGGTGGCGCCGCTGCGGTCGGCGTGGTCCAGGGCGAGGTGGAGGTGCACGGCGGCGTCCCGCCGTCGTCGGGCCCGTCGGAGCCACTCGCCGTAGACGAGGTGCGAGCGTGCGAGCTCGACGGTCGCGCCCGTGCTCGAGAGTGCGTCGACCGACGCCGCGTAGTGGGACTCGTCGTCGTCGGATCCGGCGAGTGCGAGGGCGCGCTCGGCGAGGCCGCGGCACCATGCGGAGCCGTTCGCCCTCGCGCGCGCGTCGAGCTCCGCGGCAGCGTGTGCCGCGTCCTCGGGCCGACCGCTCCGCACGGCCGCCTCGGCGTGGTCGGCGAGGTGGAGCGGGGTGACCTGCAGGAACGGATCCTCGACGAGAGGGTGGAGCCGTGCGAAGGCTCGTTCGTAGCGGCGCTCGGCGAGGTGGCGGACCGCGAGCGCCGCGGTGGCCGACGCCTCGACGCCGCCCCACCCGGCGGCGGCGGCGGCCTGCCCGACGGCCTCCACGGTCTCTTCCGGGCTGCCGCTCCAGGCCATGACGGCCGCGTTGACGACGTTCTCGCCGTCGTAGCCCATCGCCCGGCGGACCTCGCGGACCGTCGCGTCGAAGGAGAGGGCGCGGCTCACGGTGCCCCCCATGAGCTCCGACAGCGCGCCGACCCAGAGCAGGGTGTCGAGCGCCTGCAGGGCGCCCCCGTCCCGCGCGGCGCGCATCGCCCGTTCCAGCCCCGCCCGGCGCCCGGCGTCGTCCCACAGGAAGGCGCCGATCGCCGCGATCAGGGTCCCCCGGTGGACCAGGTCCCGGTCCGGCAGCGCGAGGATCGCGTCGAAGGCCTCGCGCACCGGCCGGACGGCGCGCTCGTACGGCTCGAGGATCAGTGCGGCGACCCCCCGCAGGATCACGGAGGCAGGACCGGGCGTCTCCGCCCCGGCGGCGATCCGGCGCCCCAGCGTCGGGATGTCGACCCCGACCAGGAGCCGGTCCGCGCTGCTGCACCGTTCGAAGGCCTGCAGCAGCGCGCGCTGCTCCCGCTCGATGTCGTGGCCGTGGAACTCGTCGGCGGCCCGGAGCTGGTCGGAGGTCGAGGCCCGGACGCCGTCGGGATCGGAGACGAACAAGGCGGCGGCGCTACGGACGAGGATCGCGCGGCCGCGGGTCACCTGGTCGAGGCCCGCCTCCCGGACGTCCACGAGCAGGCGCACGGCGACGTCGGCGGCCCCTGCCTCCAGGGCGGCCTCGGCAGCGCCGACCAGCCGCTCGCCACGGACCGGACCGGACGGTGTGAGCTCGGCAGCGCGGGCGAGGATGCTGGCCCGCGACGACGAGCCGCCACGCTGTGCCGCGAGGTCCGCAGCACGCACGAGGCGTTCCGCGACGGTCTCGTCGGTCCCGCTCGCCGCGCGCGAGGCGTGCCACGCCTCGGTCTCGACGAGCCCGAGCTTCGCGGCGGCCTCCGCCAGCGCGCCGTGGACCCTCCGGCGCTCGGCCCGGGACGCCGACCCGTAGACCGCGGACCGGACGAGGGGGTGCCGGAACCCGACCGTCGGTTCGAGGTGCACGAGGCCGGCCGACTCCGCGTCCTCCCGGCGGGAGGGATCGATGGCGAGGGCGGCGCCGGCGATCTCGAGCAGCTCCAGGTCGCCGGTGGAGTCGGTCGCGGCGAGCAGGAGCCAGCGCTGCGAGGCCGGCGGCAGGTGCATGACGCGGCGCAGGTAGTGGGCCTCCAGGTGCTGCCCGACGGGCACCGGCTCGGGGCCGATACCGAGGTCGGTCATCTCCCGGAGCAGGGGATCGGCCGCCAGGTCGACCAGGGCCAGCGGGTTGCCCTCCGTCGCGCGGACGATCGCGGCGGTGGCCGTCGGGGTGAACGGCCCCGCCGCGGACCGGTTCAGCAGCGCCGCGGCCGGCTCGGGCGACAGCCCCGCGAGCGCGAGGACCGGCACCCCGCGCAGCACCGCGTCCAGCTCGCGCTCCTCGCGCCCGGCGAGGACGAGCGCCAGGCGCTCGGCGCCGAGGCGGCGCGCGACGAACGCGAACGACTCGAGGCTCTCGCGGTCGAGGAGGTGCGCGTCGTCGACGGTGCAGAGCAGCCCGGCCCGGGTGCTTGCGGCGGCGAGCAGGCTGAGCACGCCGAGGCCGACCAGGAACCGGTCCGGCGGGGGCCCGTCGGCGGCGCCCGAGGCCACCTGGAGGCTCAGGCGTTGCCGCTCCGGGATCTCGGCCAGGTGCTCCCGCAGCACTCCGGTGAGGCGCTCGACCGCCGCGTACGGCATGGACGACTCCGACTCGTAGCCGTCGAGGCGCAGGACCCGTGTCCCGGCGCCCGGCGCGGCGTCACGCAGCAGGGTCGTCTTCCCGACGCCGGGCTCACCGAGGACCAGGAGCGCGCTGCCGTGCCCGTTGCGGGCCGCGCCGACCACCTCGGCGACCCTTCGCTGTTCGCTCTCGCGGCCGAGCAGGCCGCCGGTGCCGTGCACGTGCCACACGATAGGGAAGCGCTCCCACGCCTGCGCGGCCGAGCGCGAAGATCACCCGCACCGGGCCCTGCCGCGCCGCGGGACGGCGCAGGCAGGGCCCGGACAGGGGCGGGGACGACGCCGGCGTGGCTACCTCGCGGCCGCCTTGATGACCCGCAGGACCTGGAGGGGATGGCTGATCATCACCGAGTGCGAGGCGCGGATCTCCACCGTCGTCGCGCCGGCGCGCTTCGCCATGGCACGCTCCGCCTCCGGGGGGATGATGCGGTCGTCCTTCGCCACGATGTACCAGCTCGGGACGGACCTCCACGCGGGCTCGCCGGACGGCTCGACCAACGACGCGAGGGCACCCGGTCGCTGGGCGCCGGCCATCGTCTCGGCGAGACGTCGCGGGAGGTCCTGGGCGAACAGCCGCGGGTACCACTCGGGGTCGATGTACGCGTCGGCGTTCCCCTCCCCGGCGCCCGGGAAGGGCCGCAGCACGAGGTGGTCGATCACGTCGGTGTGGCCCCCGCCGAGCGCGTTCGCCGCGGCGACGGACTCGCCCTCGTCGAGCGCGTAGCCGGCCACGTACACGAGCGACTTCACCTGGTCGTTGCCGGTCGCGGCGTTCGTGATGACCGCACCGCCGTACGAGTGGCCCACCAGGACGATCGGGCCGTCCACGGTCGAGAGGAACTGCCGCAGGTACTCCGCGTCGTGCGCGACGCCGCGCAACGGGTTCGAGAACGACAGGACCGGGTAGCCGTCGTCCAGCAGCCGTTCGGCGACGACGGTCCAGCCGCTCGAGTCGGCGAACGCCCCGTGGACCAGGACGACGGTGGGTCTGGGGGCGGTCGGGCGGCCTTCCGCGACGGCCGCGGGCGCGGCCGAGGGGCCGGCCGACGCCGTGAGCGGAGCCAGACCGAGAACGGCGACGAGCACCGTGATCAGGGCCGCGACGACGCGGCGTGACCGGATCGCCAGCGAGGACTGCTCAGACATGGCATCTCCTTCGACGAGTTCAGGGGATCCCAGCCTCCGGGGCAAGGAGGCGCCGCGGACCACGCGCCGCGCGTAGTCCGACGGCCTCACACGAGCGAGCGGAGGTACCGGCGGCGGTAGAGCTTCTGGGCGACCAGGATCGCGGGGAACAGCGCCCGCCACGGGCCCCGGCCCGCGCGCGTGAGGGAGCGCAGCGTGAGGTGCACCGTCCCGTCGTCGTCCCGGTGCACGACGAATGCCTCCTCGCCGGCCACGGGATGACCGTCGAGCGTGCCGTAGGCGAGGGCGACGCGGCGGTCCGTCACGACGGTCTCGACCACATGGACCGGCTCGCGCACCCGGAGGGGCCCGATCCGCGCGACGAGCCAGGAGCGCTCGCCCGCCCGCGCCGCCCGGCCCGGGGCGAGCGGCGGGTCGACGGCGAACCCGCTGCGGGTCTTCACGCCCCACGACAGGACCGCCGTCGAGGCCTCGGCCCACAGCTCTGGACCGGAGCCCAGGGGGACGGTGCGCTCGTACGCGCGCCAGCGGGCAGGCGGGAGCCACCGTGCGACGGCAGGCGCCGTCCCGCCCACGACGTCGTAGCCGACGCTCTTGCGGCCCAGGTGGTGAGTGGCCAGGAGGATCAGGTCGCCGGGGTCGGCCCCGGCGCAGAGCACGGCCGAGCGCACGACCTCCTCCTCGGCGGGCGTCAGGCGGAAGCTTGCGCTGGTTCCCGTGTCGTTCGCGTCCCACAGGAGTCGCCCGCCGTCATCGAGCGCCGAGCAGCCGATGCTGAACGGCGCGAGCGCCAGCGCGAGGCCGAGGTCCTCGTCGACGTGAGGGTCCAGCGACAAGGTCGTGCTACGAACTCGACCGCCGGCGAGGCGCTGCTCGGCGGCGCGGACAGCGGCTTGCACGGCCGAGGGCCACTCTTGGTCGGACAGGACATCGATCTCGACGAGACTCAGGCGGCTGCGCAGTGCGCTGAGCGCTGCCCGCGTCGCCGCCGCGGTGGTCGCTCGTGGGGCGCCGTCGCGCACGGTGAACCACCGTCCGTCGTTCAGTGTCGCGCGGGCCACGGCGCCCATCGTGCCGCACCCGACGCGGCAGAGGCTGCGAAGGCTGGCACGAGTTCCGCGACGGCGCGCGCGACCGGCCCGGTCATCGACAACGAGGCCGCCGCGTGCCCGGGTTCCCGGAGGCGGCCTGCGTGGTAGCACGCAGGCGGCGGCGCCGGCGTGGACGGGCCGGAGTGGGATGTACGGGTCCGACACCCCGACCGGAGGCCTCCCGTGAACCGTTCCGCTTCGCCCACCTCGGTAGCCGACGTGGTCGGCAGTCCGCCCGGAGGATCGCGCGGCGCGCCGCACGCAACGATCGAGGCCGCCGTGCGCGGCCGGGTGGTGATGGTGCGGATGGCCGGCGAGGTGGATGCGGCATGTGTCGCCGAGGCCGTGCCCACGATCGCGATGCTCGACACGCTGGCGGGGTGCCGCCCGGTGCTCGTCGACACGCACGACGTGACGTTCATGGACTCGTCGGGCGTCGCCCTGCTGGAGCGGGTGGTGCGCCTGTGCCGCGCGGCCGGCGTCCCGGTGGCGCTGCTCGACCCGGCCGTCGTCGTCACGGAGGTGCTGGGGCTCCTCGGGCTGGACCGCTGGTTCCCGGTGGTGCGCTCCGCAGGCCGTGCCAGTGCCTGACGCCGGGCAGGAGGACCACGGTGGCGGGGCCACCACGACCGACCCGCGGGTGCACCGCCCTCGCGGCCACGACACCGAGGGGTGGAGATGAACGCACCGCAGCACGTCCTGGTCGGGGTCGACGGCTCGGACGAGAGCCTGCACGCGCTCGACTGGGCCGCCGCCTACGCCCGCCGCGCCGGCGTGGAGCTGCACGTCCTCAGCGCCTACACGCTGCCGGGGTTCACCGGGAGCTACAGCTTCGCCCACGACGTCCCGATGGTCGACGACCTGTACGCGAAGCGGTACGTCGAGGACCTGCTGGCCCGCGCGCACGAGCGGGTGGTCGCGACCGGTGTGCCCGCGACGACCGAGGTGACCATCGCCGACGCGACGACCGCGCTCGCGGAGCGGTCGGCGCGGTCCGGGCTGGTCGTCGTCGGGGCGCGCGGTGCCGGCGGCTTCATGGAGCGGCTGCTCGGCACGGTCTCGGCGAACCTCCCCGTGCGGTCGGCCTGCCCCACGGTCGTCGTGCCGGGGCGGGCGCGGGCCGACGACGACGGCTCCCTCGCGGCTGACTCCCTCGACCGCTTCGGCAAGGTCGTCGTCGGGGTGGACGGCTCGCCGTCGTCGGACGCCGCGCTGCGGGCCGCCGTCGTGCAGGCTCGTGCCTGGGGAGCCGCCGTCGAGCTCGTGCGGGCGGTCTCCCTCGTCGGCTGGAGCGGTTCACCCTGGCTCGACCCGGGATTCCGGGAGTCGGTCCTCGGCGGCGCCCGCGCGGAGCTCGACCGGGACGTCGCGCGCCTCCGGGCGGAGCACCCGGACCTGAGCGTGAGCGCCGACGTCGTCGAGGGGCACGCGTCCGACGTCCTGGCCGACAGCTCGGCGGCCGCGGACCTGCTCGTCGTCGGCTCTCGCGGACGAGGCGGGATCCGCGGCCTCCTGCTGGGCTCGACGAGCCAGGCGGTGCTGCGGCGGTCCCACTGCCCCGTGCTGATCCCGGCGCGCGCGTCCGAGCGGGCCGGTGGCGGACGCACGGACGGCGACTGACCAGGCGGGGAGGACCGCGCCCTGCCTACGATCGGCGGCATGGTGACTCCCCGCACGCGTGTGGGCATCGTCGAGGACGAGGCCCTGATGCGGGGGATGCTCGAGCAGACCCTGTCGGCCGAGGAGTCGTTGCGCGTGGTGCACTCGGTGCCCGGCGTGACCGAGGCGAGGCTGGTCTTCACCCCCGGGTCGTGCGACGTCGCCCTGCTGGACGTGAACCTGCCCGACGGCAACGGGGTGGCGCTCGGGGTGGCGCTGCAGCGGGCCGACCCGCGCCTGGCGGTCATGCTGCTGTCGAGCGAGGACGTGATGGGCCTGTTCACGACCGTGCAGGGCGAGGCGACCCGCCCGTGGAGCTACCTGTCCAAGCGGTCGAGCTTCGCGCGCGACGTCCTGGTGCGCGCGGTCGCGGCGGCGGCGCAGGGGCAGGTGGTGCTCGACCCGTACCTCGTGCAGCGCTCCACGCCGCGCCCCGGGTCGGCCGTCTCCGCGCTGACGCCCGCCCAGTTCGGGGTGCTGCGGCTCGTGGCCGAGGGACTGTCGAACCACGCCACGGCAGACCGGCTCGGGATCAACGAGCGGTCGGTCGAGAGCCATCTGAAGTCGATCTACCAGCGCCTGGGCGTCGACGGCACCGAGCACAACCGGCGCGTCGCCGCGGTGCTCGCGTTCCTCGAGCAGACCGGACGCTCGTGGCGGGCCTGAGCGCGCGGGTCGCCCCGGCACGGGGGCGCGCCGCGGAGACCGTCCTGCTGCGGGACAGGACGCGGATCGCGGTCGCCGTCGCCGGGGCCAACTTCGTGCTGTACGCCCTGATGACCGTGGCCGGGTGGGCCGGCTGGGGCGGGCTGCAGACCGCGATCACGCACGAGCGCAGCGCTCTCGGGGTGACCCTCGACGGCGTCGTCGTGCTCGTGGTGAACCTGGCGTTCGGGGCGGTCGTCATCGCCGGCACGCTCGCCTTCCGCCCGCTGTCGCGCCGGTGGCCTGCCCGGCTCGCCGTCGTCACGGGCGTCTCGGCCGTGGCCTCGGTGCCACGGATGCTCGCGCTCACCGCGATCAGCAGCACGCCGACCGGCGGCGCCTACGTCGCGGCCGTCGGCACGCTCGGGCTCGCCGCGGGTGTCGTCGGGATGTCCGCCGGGCTCCTGTCCGCGTCGCTGGTCGACCAGGCCCGGACGGAGCAGCAGCGCCGCGAGGAGGAGGCGCTCCGCGCAGCCCGTGCCGTGGAAGAGCTGCAGGACGAGGAGATCCGGGTGCGCCGGCTGGTGTTCGACCAGCTGCACGGCACGCTGCAGTTCCACCTCGTGACGGTGACGGCGGGGCTCGACCGCGTCGCCGAGCAGCTGGCGTCGGCCGGCGACGACGACCGTGCCGCCGAGGTGCGTCACTGGGCCGAGACGATCGAGGAGATCCGCGAGGAGGACGTGCGCTCGCTGAGCCACAGCGTCTTCCCGTCGGGCGCCGACCTCGGCCCCCAGGAGGCGATCGAGCTCCTGCTGCGGCGGCTGCCGCCCCAGGTCGACGCGTCGATCGAGCTCGGCGACCGCTACCGGGACCTCGTGGCCCGGGAGGGGCTGCGGATGCCGATGGCGGAGCGTCTCGTGGTGATCTACACGGTCGAGGAGGCGGTGACCAACGCCCTCCGGCACGGGCGGGCGCGGACGGTCACCGTCCGTGCGGACGCCGAGCCCACCGCCGACGCCGACCGCTGGGTGTTCGTCACCGTGGTCGACGACGACGGCACGGGGCCCACGGACCCTGCGCCGGAGCTGCACGGCCTGCGGCGCCACCTCGAGCGCATCGAGTACCGCGGCGGCACCCTCGCCCTCGGCGCCGGTCCCGACGGAGGGGGCCGGCTCGCCTTCCGGCTCCCGTTCACCGCGGACCCCGCGGCCGGGGACGGTGCGTCGTGACCGCCGTCGGGCCCCGGTGCCCCGTGAACCGCTCTGTGAACGCTCGGTAAAGAAAGTCTCTGGTGAGGTTCCGCCGGAGGTTCGCAGAGGTGTAGCGTTGCGGGCGTCGCGACGACGAGGTCGCGAGTCCGGATCGCAGCGCTCGAGACCGAGGCGCGGAGGACGCAGGACGTGGGACGAAGGTGCGGCAGTGACTTTCACCGACGAGGCGCAGGCCGGGGGAATCGCCCTGGTGGAGCGGACCGACGTGAGCGTGGTGGACATGTGGGGCGAGATCGACATCGCCCTGCGCAACGAGGCGAGCGCGGCGCTCGCGAGGGCGTTCGAGCGCGACCTCCCCGTCGTCGTCGACACGTCGCGGGTGACGTTCATCGACTCCGCCGGGGTCGCGTTCCTCGTCCAGCTCTGCCGGATCGGCCGGGACGAGGGCCTGCGGGTGTCGCTGCACCGTCCGCCGGCAGCGGTGCTCGACGTGCTGCGGATGCTCGACCTCGACGTGCCCCCGGACGCGAGCATCCTCGACCGTCCCACGACCCCGACGGCGCCGACGCCCGCCGCGCCGCACAGCCTGGCCGGCTGACGGGCGGACGCGGGAGCGTCAGTGGTCGCGACCGCTGGCGGCGAGGGCCGCAGCCCCGACGATCCCCGCGCGGTTGCGCAGCGTGGCCGGGATGATCGGCGCGCGCAGGTTCAGCAGGGGCAGGAACTTCTCGTGGTGCTTGCTCACGCCGCCGCCGACGACGATGAGCTCGGGGGCGAGCAGCATCTCGACCGTCTCGAAGTAGCGCTGCAGCCGTTCGGCCCACTGGTGCCACGACAGGTCGTGGCGCTCGCGGGCGGACTCGGCGGCCCGCGACTCGGCGTCGTGCCCGTCGATCTCGAGGTGCCCGAGCTCGGTGTTCGGCACGAGCAGGCCGTCCACCAGCAGCGCGGACCCGATCCCGGTGCCCAGCGTGACCACGAGGACGACCCCCTCGCGCCCCTGGGCGGCGCCGTACCGCTGCTCGCCGACGCCGGCGGCATCGGCGTCGTTGACGGCCGTCACCTGCCGGCCCGTCGCCTCGCTCGCGAGGGCGGGCAGGTCGACGCCCTTCCACGACTTGTGCAGGTTGGCGATGAACCGGACGACGCCGTGGTCCATCGGAGCGGGGAAGGCGACGCCGACCGGCACGTGCGGCGGCAGCTCGAACGAGTCGACGAGCTCGGCGAGCACGCCGGCCACGGCCTCCGGGGTGGACCTCTCGGGGGTGGGGATGCGGCGTCGTTCGTCCGCGAACTCGCCCGTCGCGAGGTCGACCGGAGCCCCCTTGATGCCCGACCCGCCGATGTCGATGCCGAACGCGACCGGCTGCGCTGCCTCCACCATGGGCCCCATCTTGATGCAGGATCGTCCTATGAGCGACACAAGCCCGGTGCAGTACTGGTACAACACCAAGACCGGTGAGGTCGAGGAGAGCCGCGACCGCTCCAGCTGGAGCCACCGGATGGGCCCCTACCCCACGCGGGAGGCCGCCCGCAACGCCCTGGACTCGGCGCAGCGCCGCAACGAGGAGTGGGAGGGCGAGGACGCCGACTGGCGCGGCAAGGACTGACGACGGCGCCCCGCACGACGGGACCGATGAGTCCGCGTGCCGCCCCCGGTCGACCCGGCATGACGACGACGATCGAGGCGAACGGTGTCGCGCACGGCGTGGAGCACCTCGGGGACGAGGCGGCCCCGCTGGTGCTCTGCGTGGGCGCCCCCACCATGGTGTCCTGGCCCGACGCGCTCTGCGCGGCCCTCGCCCGCGGGGGACGTCACGTGGTGCGGTACGACCTGCGCGACGCCGGGGCGTCCACGACCGTGGACCCCGAGGCGCCGGCCTACACGCTGCGGGACCTCGCGGCCGACGCCGCCGCGCTCGCACGGGAGCTCGACGACCGGCCCGCGCACCTGGCGGGCCTCGGTGTCGGCGGGATGGTCGCCCAGGTCGCCGCGCTCGACCACCCGGAGGCGTTCGCGGCGCTGACCCTGGTCGGCACGCGACCGGTCGCGCCGGGCCCGGTCGACGACGACCTGCCCGACCACGACGCCGCGGCGATGGAGCGGCTGTTCTCGCTGCCGGAGCCCGACTGGTCCGACCGCGACGCGGTGACCGAGCACGCCGCCCTGGGCGCCGCGATCCTCGGGGACGGCCCGGCCGCGGCGCGCGCGGTCGCCGGGCGGGTCTGGGACCGGACGCCCGGCACGTCGCCCGCCCTGCACGCGGCCAACCAGGAGGGCATGGTCTTCGCCCGGCTCGACTGCGCGCCCCGCTGGCGTGAACGCCTCGGGGAGATCGCGGTCCCGGCGCTCGTGGTGCACGGCCGGCGTGACCCGTTCTTCCCGGTCGGGAACGGGGAGGCCCTCGCTCGGGAGATCCCGGACGCGCGCCTGCTCGTCCTCGAGGAGGCTTCGACGGCGGTCCCGGACGCCGCCGCCGGCCGGGTCGCGGCGGCGATGCTCGACCTGGCGGACGCCGTCGGCGTCGGCTGACGCCCGCCTAGCGCTCGAAGGAGTGCGCGGCGTCGGGGAACGAGCCCCCGCGGACCTCGGCGGCATAGTCCTGCGCCGCCTGCCGCAACAGGTTGCCGACCTCGGCGAACCGGCGCGCGAACCGCGGCGACCAGTCCGTCATCCCCGCCATGTCGGTCCAGACCAGCACCTGCCCGTCCACGCGCGGCCCCGCGCCGATGCCGATGGTCGGGATGCGCAGGATCTCCGTGGCGCGCGCCGCGACCTCCACCGGCACCATCTCCAGCACGACGGCGACCGCCCCGGCCTCCTGCACGGCGAGCGCGTCCTCGCACAGCGCCTCCGCGGCGTCGTCGCCCCGGCCCTGCACGCGCGGCCCGCCGAGGATGTTCTCCGACTGCGGCGTGAAGCCGAGGTGCCCGACCACGGGGATGCCTGCGTCGGTGAGCGCGCGGATCTGCGCGGCGGACCGGCGGCCGCCCTCGAGCTTGATCGCGGCGGCGCCCGTCTCCTTCATGACGCGGACGGCGGAGGCGAGGGCCTGCTCCGGCCCGGCCTCGTAGGTGCCGAACGGCAGGTCGACGACGACGAGCGCGTGCTCGGCCGCCCGGGCGACGGCGCGGGCCGGCGGGATCATGTCGTCGAGGGTGACGGGCAGGGTCGTCGCGTGCCCGTGCATGGTGTTGCCGATCGAGTCGCCGACGAGCAGCAGGTCGAGACCCGCGGCGTCGAAGATCCGCGCCGTGACGGCGTCGTACGCCGTGAGCATCGTGAGCTTCTCGCCGCGCTCCTTGGCCTCGGCCAGGTGGTGGACCCGGACGCGCCGCCGGCGCGTGAGGTCGGCGGCGGGCGAGGGGGCTGCGGCGACGTCGGCGGCGGCGTCGGGACCGGGGTTCGACATGGCGGCCAGCCTATGCCTCCGACGCGTGGTACCGGGCATCCGTCCAGGTCGGAGCCCGGCGCGCGCGGGGCAGGCGCCAGGACATACCCCGTTAACACTTCTCGGGCAGGATGGGCTCATGGACAGGCAGCAGGAGTTCGTGCTCCGCACGGTCGAGGAGCGCGACATCCGCTTCATCCGGCTCTGGTTCACCGACGTGCTCGGGGTGCTGAAGTCGGTGGCGGTCGCCCCGGCCGAGCTCGAGCAGGCGTTCACGGAGGGCATCGGCTTCGACGGCAGCTCCATCGAGGGGCTGACGCGGGTCTACGAGGCGGACATGATCGCCAAGCCCGACCCGACGACGTTCCAGGTGCTGCCCTGGCGCGGTGAGCGGCACGGCACGGGCCGCATGTTCTGCGACATCCTCACGCCGGACGGCGAGCCCTCCCTCGCGGACTCGCGCAACGTGCTCAAGCGGCAGCTCGCCAAGGCCAGCGACCGCGGGTTCACCTTCTACACGCACCCCGAGGTCGAGTTCTACCTGTTCAACCAGCTCGCGGCGCCGGAGGACCCGCTGGTCCCGGTCGACAACGGCGGCTACTTCGACCACCTGGCCCGCGGCAGCACGCACGACTTCCGCCGGGCCGCGATCACGATGCTCGAGTCGATGGGCATCTCGGTGGAGTTCTCCCACCACGAGGCGGGGCCGGGCCAGAACGAGATCGACCTGCGGTACGCCGACGCGCTGACCACGGCGGACAACCTCATGACCTTCCGCACGGTGGTCAAGGAGGTGGCGCTGGAGCAGGGCGTCTTCGCGTCGTTCATGCCCAAGCCGATGGCCGATCAGCCGGGCTCGGGGATGCACACGCACCTGTCCCTGTTCGAGGACGACCAGAACGCCTTCCACGAGCCGGGCGCGCAGTTCGAGCTGTCGAAGACGGCCCGGCAGTTCATCGCCGGCCTGCTGGTGCACGCGGCCGAGATCACGGCCGTGACCAACCAGTACGTCAACTCGTACAAGCGGCTCTGGGGCGGCGCCGAGGCTCCCAGCTACATCTGCTGGGGCCACAACAACCGGTCCGCCCTCGTGCGCGTGCCCATGTACAAGCCGGGCAAGGGCAACTCCGCCCGCGTCGAGTACCGGGCCCTCGACTCCGCGGCCAACCCGTACCTCGCGTTCGCGGTGCTGCTCGCCGCCGGCCTCAAGGGCATCGAGCACGGCTACGAGCTGCCGGAGGCCACGGGCGACGACGTCTGGGAGCTGACGGACCGCGAGCGTCGCGCGCTCGGCATCGCCCCGCTGCCGCAGTCGCTCGACGAGGCGATCGAGCTCATGGAGCGTTCCGAGCTGGTGGCCGAGACGCTCGGGGAGCACGTCTACGACTTCGTCCTGCGCAACAAGCGGCAGGAGTGGGACGCGTACCGCGCGCAGGTGACGCCCTACGAGCTGCGCCGGTTCCTGCAGAACCTGTGACCGCCCGCCCGCCGACCCTCACGAGCCGGTTGCTGCACGCCGGCTTCGCGGACCTCACCCGGTCGGCGTCGCTCTGGTCCGACGAGGCGCTGCAGGACGCCCTCGCGGCGCCCGGGCGCGCGGACGCGCTCCTGGGGGCGGTGGGGGCCTGCGCCGACCCGGACCTGGCGCTCCTGCAGCTGGTGCGCCTCGCGGAGCACCCCGATGCGCGCGAGCGGCTCGGAGCGCTGCTCGACGAGGGCGCCTCGCCGCGGGCGCGCACCCGGCTGCTGGCGGTGCTCGGGGCCTCGTCGGCCCTGGGGGACGAGGTGGTGCGCCGGCCCGAGCTGCTCGACGTCCTCGCGGTGCCCGACGGCGCGGCGCTCGACGCCGACGACGCCGACGAGCTCGACGACGCCGACGCCGACGACGAGGGGGAGGGGGAGGACGGCGGCGACCCCGGCCCGCGCACCCTGAAGGGCCCGGCCGAGGTGCGCGCCGCGCTGCTGCGCGCCGTCGGCGCCGACCCGGACGCCGCGGTGCCGGTGGCCGCCGACCCGGGCTCCGGGCCGGGCGTCGGCTGGCCGGACGCGGACGCGGCGACCACCACGGACGCGCTGCGCCGGGCGTATCGCGCCCGGCTGCTGGCGCTGGCCGCCGACGACCTCACCGCCAGCGAGCCGCTGACCCGCATGCCCGTCGTCGGGGCGGCCCTCGCCGACCTGGCGTCCGCCGCGCTGGAGGCCGCGCTCGCCGTCGCGCGGGCCGACCTGGACGACCACGGCGCCGGCGTGCGGCTCGCCGTCCTGGGCATGGGCAAGACCGGCGGACGAGAGCTGAACTACGTCTCCGACGTCGACGTCGTGTACGTGTGCGAGCCCGGCGAGCTGCCGGACGGCGGCGTCCTCGACGAGGAGGCCGCGCTCGCGGTCGGCACCCGCCTCGCGACCGGGCTGCAGCGGGTGTGCTCGGCCGCCTCCGCGGAGCCGGCCCTGTGGCCGGTCGACGCCGCGCTGCGGCCCGAGGGCGCGCAGGGGCCCCTGGTGCGCACCCTCGCGAGCCACGTCGCGTACTACGAGCGCTGGGCCGCGACATGGGAGTTCCAGGCCCTGCTCAAGGCACGCCCCGTGGCCGGCGACGCGGCGCTGGGGCGCGACTACCGCGCGGCCGTCGACCCGTTCATCTGGTCGGCCGTGCACCGCGAGCACTTCGTCGAGGACGCCCGTGCGATGCGCCGCCGGGTCGAGCAGCACGTCCCCGCCGCCGAGGCGGACCGGCAGATCAAGCTGGGCAAGGGCGGCCTGCGCGACGTCGAGTTCACGGTGCAGCTGCTGCAGCTGGTGCACGGTCGCGCCGACCCGCAGATCCGCTCGCCGCACACGCTGTCCGCGCTCGCCGCCCTCGCCGCCGGCGGGTACGTCGGGCGGGAGCACGCCGCGCGGATGGCGGTCTGCTACCGGTTCCTGCGGGCGCTGGAGCACCGGGTGCAGCTGTACCGGCTGCGCCGGACGCACCTGCTGCCCACCGCGGAGGAGGACCTGCGCCGTCTCGCACGGTCGCTCGGCATGCGCGCGGAGGGCGCCTCAGGCCTCCTCGAGCGCTGGCGCGCGACGCGGCGCGAGGTGCGCGCCCTGCACGAGGAGGTCTTCTACCGGCCGCTGCTGCCCGCCTCGGCGCAGCTCTCGGACGCCGAGCTGTCGCTGTCCCCGGACGTCGCACGCGAGCGGTTCGCCGCCGTCGGGTACCGCGACCCCGACGGCGCGATGCGGCACGTCGTGGCCCTGACGGCGGGCACGTCGCGCCGGGCGGCGCTGCAGCGGCAGCTGCTGCCCGTGCTGCTCGGCTGGTTCGCCGAGGGCGCCGACCCGGACGGCGGGCTGCTGGCGTTCCGCAAGCTGTCCGACGAGCTGGGCGCCACGCCCTGGTACCTGCGCCTGCTGCGCGACTCGGAGAACGCGGCCTACCACCTGAGCCGGCTCCTGGCGTCGTCGACGTACCTCGCCGAGGCCCTGGCGCGCTCGCCCGAGTCGGTGCGCTGGCTGGCCGACACGTCCGGGCTCGACCCCCGTGGCCCGCAGCGGCTGGCCGCGGAGGCGGACGCCATCCTCACGCGGGCCGACGAACCGAGGTCCGCCGCGCAGCGGCTGCGGGCCCTGCGCCGGCGGGAGCTGGCCCGCACCGGCGCGGCCGAGGTCCTCGGGCTGCTGCCCCCCGTGGGCGCCGCGGCCGCGGTCTCGGACGCGGCCGACGTCGTCCTGGCGGGCGGACTGCGCGTGGCCGAGCACGTCGCGCGCACGGAGCTCGGGCTGGGGGAGTCGCGCGAGGCGAACCCCACAAGGCTGCTCGTCGTCGCGATGGGGCGGCTCGGCGGCCGTGAGATGGGGTACGGCTCCGACGCCGACGTGATGTTCGTGCACGAGCCCGTGCCGGATGCCGAGCCGCAGCTCGCGCAGGACTTCGCCACCCGCGCCGCGACGCGCCTGCGGGCGTTGCTGTCGGAGGTGGGCCCGGAGCCGACCCTGCCGGTGGACGCGGACCTGCGGCCGGAGGGCCGGCAGGGACCGCTCGTGCGCACGCTCGACTCGTACGCCGAGTACTACGGGCGGTGGTCGAGCGTGTGGGAGGCCCAGGCGCTGCTGCGCGCGCGGCCGGTGGCGGGAGACGTCGGCGGAGAGGACTCGCTGGGCACCCGGTTCGGGGCGCTGGTGGACCCGCTGCGCTACCCGGCCGGCGGGCTGGACGACGCGCACCTGCGCGAGGTGCGCCGGATCAAGGCCCGCGTCGAGGCCGAGCGGCTGCCCCGCGGTGCGGACCCCTCGCGCCACCTCAAGCTCGGCCGGGGCGGCGTCGCCGACGTCGAGTGGACGGCGCAGCTGCTCCAGCTGCAGCACGCGGGCGAGGTGCCGGGCCTGCGCACCACCGGCACGGTCGCGGCTCTCGACGCCGCGACGTCGGCGGGGCTCCTGGACCCCGAGGACGCCGCCCAGCTGCGCGACGCGTGGGTGCTCGCCTCGCGCCTGCGCTCCGCCGTCGTGCTCTGGTCCGGGCGCACCACGGGGGCGCAGACCGACCGGTTGCCGCACGACTCGCGCGACCTGTCCGGCGTCGCCGCCCTGCTCGGCGACGTGGGCACCGGGGGAGAGCTCGAGGAGCTCTACCTGCGCACGGCCCGCCGCGCCCGCGCGGTCGTGGAGCGCGTCTTCTACGGCGAGGAGTGACCTCGGCGCGGCGTCGGGCCGCGGAGCCGGCCTTGCCCTGAGACCCCTCCCCCGGACGCCCCCGCGGGTACGGCAGAATCTGGGGCATGCATCAGCCCATGCCGTCGCCCGCGGGCGCGCCGACCGCTCGCCGACGACCCTCGGGAGCGGTCGCGTGAGCGCCGGCCTGCTCGGCCTGCTCGACGACGTCGCGGCGATCGCCAAGCTCGCCGCCGCCTCGCTCGACGACGTCGGGGCCGCCGCCGCGAAGGCGACGGCGAAGGCGGCGGGCGTCGTCGTCGACGACACCGCCGTGACGCCGCAGTACGTGCACGGCGTCGCCGCGAACCGCGAGATCCCCATCGTCAAGAAGATCGCCTGGGGCTCGATCCGGAACAAGGTGTTCTACATCCTCCCGGTGGCCCTGATCCTCAGCCAGTGGGCGCCGTGGCTGCTCACGCCGATCCTCATGGTGGGCGGCACGTACCTGGCCTTCGAGGGTGCCGAGAAGATCTGGGGTCGCCTGCGCGGGCACGAGGGGCACGACAAGCCCGCCGCGACGGTGGGCCCCGAGGCCGAGAAGAGCCTCGTCGCCGGCGCCGTGCGCACCGACCTCATCCTGTCCGCGGAGATCATGGTCATCGCCCTCAACGAGGTGGCGCACGAGCCGTTCTTCTCGCGGCTGGTCATCCTGCTGGTCGTCGCGCTCGCCATCACCGTGATCGTCTACGGCGTCGTCGGCCTCATCGTGCGGATGGACGACATGGGCCTGGCCCTCGCGGGCCGTGACTCCCGGACCAGCCAGCGCGTGGGGCGCGCCCTCGTGACCGGGATGCCCAAGGTGCTCGCCGTGATCTCCGTCGTGGGCACCGTCGCGATGCTGTGGGTGGGCGGTCACATCCTGCTGACCGGCACCGACGAGCTCGGCTGGCACGCGCCCTACGCGTTCGTGCACCACCTCGAGGAGGCCGTCGCGCACGCCGTGCCCGGCATCGGCGGGTTCCTCGGCTGGCTGGTCAACACGTTCTTCTCGGCCCTCGTCGGCGTGGTCGTGGGAGCCGTCGTCGTCGCCGTCATGCACGTGCTGCCGTTCGGGAAGAAGCACGGTGAGGAGCACTCGGCCGTCCACCCGGCCGACCACCCGGCCGACCACCCGGCCGATCACGCCACCGAGCACGAGGGCGACGTCGAGGCGACGTCCACCGACGGGCCCACCGACGAGCCCACCGACGGTCCGCGGGCCTGAGGCGGCGTCCGCCCGGCGGCGGGCGGGGGGGGGGCGGCGGCACACAACGACCCTCCCCGCACCCCGGTCTGCCTCTCCCACGGCCCCCCTTTTCCCCTTTCTCTT
>NZ_JBHVSQ010000001.1:174658-196080 GCF_042885055.1 Isoptericola sp. NPDC058082
GGGGGGGAGGTGGGGAGGCGACCCCCACCGAGGGCCCCACCGAAGACCCCACGGGTTTTCGGGGGGTCGGGGGGGTTTTCCCCCTGGTGTTTGCGGGCCCCACGCCGTCGTCACGACGCGACCGTCACGGCGCCGCGGTCGGCCTCGCGCAGGGCCACCTTGTTCACCTTGCCGGACGCGTTCGTGGGGATCGCGTCGACGACGACGAGGTCCTTGGGCTGCTTGAAGCGGGCGAGGGTGTCGCCCAGCCAGTCCTGGAGCTCCGCGAGGCCGAGCGGCTCTCCGGGGGTCAGGACCACGGCGGCGACGGGCACCTCGCCCCAGCGCTCGTCGCGCCGGCCGTACACGGCCGCCGCGGCGATCCGCGGGTGCGCGAAGAGGGCGTTCTCCACCTCGGCGCAGTACACGTTCTCGCCGCCCGAGATGATCATGTCCTTGAGCCGGTCGACGACCCAGACGAAGCCGTCCTCGTCCTGGCGGACCAGGTCGCCCGAGTGGAACCAGCCGCCGTCGAAGGCCGCCGCCGTCTCGGCAGGCTTGCGCCAGTACCCCTTCATGAGGTTCGGCCCGCGGTAGACGATCTCCCCGATGCTCCCGGTCGGGACGTCGCGGAGCTCGGCGTCGACGATCCTCCACTGGACGGTGGGGACCGGACGCCCGACCGACCCGAGCTTGCGCAGCGCGTCCCGGCCGCGCAGCGCGCAGGTGATGGGGGAGAGCTCGGTCTGCCCGAAGACGGCGACGTTGAGGGCGTCGGGGAACGTCTCGGTCATCGTGCGCAGCAACGTGTCGGACGCCGGCGCGGCACCCCAGCTGATCACGCGCAGCCGCAGGTCGCGGTCGCGGATGCCGGGGACGGCGCAGATCGCCTGCCACTGCTGCGGCACGTTGAAGACGATGGTGGCACCCTCCCGCTCCCACGCGTCGACGAGCGCCGCGGCGTCGAAGGCGCCGAGCGGGTGGATGACGGTCGGGATGCCGACCACGAAGTTGGCGGCGATCGACCCGAGCCCGGCGATGTGGAACAGAGGCGCGGTGAGGAAGGCGACGTCGGACTCGTCGAAGATCTCGTTCACCCGCAGGACGGTGAGGGACTGCGCCGTCATGTTGAGGTGGTCGAGCATGGCGCCCTTGGGCCGCCCGGTGGTCCCCGACGTGTACATGATGAGACAGGTCGTGTCCTCGGGGACGTCGGGTGCGACGAAGCCGTCGAGGGGCTCGGCGAGGAGGTCCGCGATGCTCTCCTGCCCGTCGGCGGCGTCGCCCACCACGACGACGCCGCGGAGTCGGTCGGTGAGCTGTTGCGCGGCCGAGAGCAGGGGGGCGAGCGGCTGGTCGACGACCACGAGGTCCGCGTCGGCGTCGTCGACGACGTAGGCGATCTCGGCGGGGGAGAGCCGCACGTTCATGGGGACGGCGACGGCGCCGAGGCGGTTGATCGCGAAGACGGTCTCCACCACGAGGGTGTGGTTGAGCGTCAGGAGCAGCACGCGGTCGCCGAAGCCGACGCCGCGCCGCCGGAGCGCCGCGGCGAGGGTGTCCATGTGCCGGGCGGCGTCGGCCCAGGTGGTCACCTCGCCCTGGAAGGAGAAGGCGGTCGCATCGGGCTTGGTCGCGGCGTGGGTGAGGACCTGGTTCATCCAGTGGTTGCGGCGGACAGTCGGGGGGATGGCGTCCGTGGCGTCGCTCATGGCATGCACCTCTTCGTACGTGAGCCGAGTCCGGGGCGTGGCGCCGTCGCCACGTCCCGTCCGTTCCTGCCGCCCGCGGGGGTCGACGAGATCATGTTACTCACCATTCACATCCGAGTGCCAGCCCCTGCGGGGGGCCGGCGTTAGTGTGTGCACCGTGAGCGAGGCGAGGGCGGCGGACCAGGTCAGGAGGCGCCCACGTGACCGGCGGCAGACCATCGAGGCGGCCGCCGCGGTCGCCTTCGCGGAGCGCGGGTACCACCGGGTGGCGATGCAGGACGTCGCCGACGCGGTGGGGATCACCGCGGCGGCGCTCTACCGGCACTTCGACAACAAGTACGAGCTGTTCCGCGAGATCGCGATGGACCTCGTCGCCCGGCTGACCGACGCGACCGCGGCGGTGGGGGAGGTGAGCGACCGCACTCCGGCGACGGCGCGCACGGAGGCCGCGGCCGTCCTCGACGCCGTCTCGGGCGAGACCGTCGCGATGCGGTCGTCGGGGAACATCTACCGCTGGGAGAGCCGCTACCTGCGCCCCGAGGACCGCCGGGCCCTGGCCGCGGAGTTCACGGCCCTGCGGCGCCGTCTCGCCGAACCCGCCGCGATGCTGCGGCCCGACCTCGACCCGCCGACGCTGGACCTCGTCGCCCTGGCCGCGCTGAGCGTGATCGCGAGCGTCACCGCCCACCGCACCCCGATGGCCGTCGCGTCGCTGCAGGCGCTGCTGCGCGAGGCGGCGATGCGCGTG
Organism: Isoptericola sp. NPDC058082; assembly: GCF_042885055.1. Classification (NCBI taxonomy): domain Bacteria; kingdom Bacillati; phylum Actinomycetota; class Actinomycetes; order Micrococcales; family Promicromonosporaceae; genus Isoptericola; species Isoptericola sp. NPDC058082. Next base: position 177,098 of record NZ_JBHVSQ010000001.1, read on the forward strand.
CTCACCGAGGCGCCGGGTCCGGCGCCGACCGCGCCGGCGGAGGGGCACGGACCGGTCGAGGCCGCGCCGCCGGGCCGACGCCGCGACCAGCTCGCGCAGGCGGGGATCGCGGCGTTCGCCCGCAGGGGCTACCACGAGGCGTCGATCGAGGAGATCGCCGCCGCGGTGGGGATCACGCCGTCGGGCGTCTACCGACACTTCAGCGGCAAGTCCGAGATCCTGCGCACGGCGTGCGAGCGGGCCGCGGCGGCCCTGGACGCCGCGGCCGACGACGCGCTGGGCCGCCCCGACCCCCGCGAGGCGCTGCACAGCCTCGAGGCGGCGTACGTCCGCTTCGCCGTCGAGGACCGCGACCTCATGGACGTCTACACGGCGGACGTCGGTGCGCTCGACGCCGAGGACCAGCGCCGCCTGCGGCGGCTCCAGCGCGCGCACGTCGACGACTGGGTGGAGCTGCTCGGGCGGTTGCGTCCGGACCTCGACCCGCGCGACCTGCGGTTCCTCGTGCACGCCGGCTTCAACGTGGTCGCCGACCTGAGCGTCGCGCTGCGCCGCAGCCCGGCGCCCGAGGCCAAGCGGTGGATCGGGGCCGTGCTGGAGACCGTGCTGGGCGTCTGACGACGGCCTAGCCCCGGGAACCCTTCGACCGACCGTGGAGCAGCGGGATCATCCTGGCGACCAGGTGCATGTCCTTCTCGGTGCGGTCCATCGTCAGGAGGTTCAGCGCGGCCTTCCGGGTCTGGCGTGCCACGGACTTCACCGTGCTGAACTCGCGGAGGCCGTCGGCGCCGTGGATGCGGCCGAAGCCGGACTCCTTGACCCCGCCGAAGGGGAGGGCCGCGACCGCGGCGAACCCGAGCACCGAGTTCACGGTCACGACGCCGGCGCGCAGGGCGTCGGCGGCCGCCGACGCCGCGCGGGCGTCCTTGGTGAAGACCGCCGCGCCGAGCCCGTACGGGGTCGCGTTCGCCCGCTCGACCGCCTCCTCGAGGGAGGCGACGGTGTTGATCACGACGAGCGGGCCGAACGTCTCGTGCCGCACCGCGAGGGAGTGCTCGTCGACGTCGGTGACGACGATCGGGTCGATCACCCGGCCGTGCACGCTCTCGGTACCACCGAGCACCGCCGTGCCCGACCGCACGGCGTCCTCGACGTGCCGGCGCACCACGTCCGCCTGGGCGGGCAACGTCATCGGGCCGTACTGCGCGTCGGCGCCCGAGGTGCGCAGCCGTCCCGCCCGCTCCACGACACGGGACACGAGGGCGTCGCGCACCGCCTCGACGACGTAGACGCGCTCGACGCCCACGCACGTCTGGCCCGCGTTGCCCATCGCGCCGAAGACGACGAAGTCGGCCGCGGCGTCGAGGTCGGCGTCGGCCGCGACGAGCAGCGCGTCCTTACCGCCGCACTCGGCCACGATCGGCACCAGCCGCTCGGCGGCGGCCGCCATGACCTTCTTCGCCGTCGCGGTGGAGCCCGTGAACGCGACCTTGTCGACGTCGGCCGCGACGAGCGCGGCGCCCGTCGACCCGTCGCCCGTGACGGCGACGAGGACGTCGTGCCCCACGGCCTCCCGCCAGCGCTCGGCGAGCCACACGGCCGGGCCGGGCGTCAGCTCGCTGGGCTTGAAGACGACGGCGTTGCCGGCGGCGAGCGCGTACGAGATCGAGCCCATGGGGGTGTACAGCGGGTAGTTCCACGGCCCGATGACGCCCACGACGCCGTAGGGCTCGTAGCCGACCGTGGCGTGCTGGTTGTAGTTGACCAGGCCGGCGCGCACCCGGCGGCGGCGCAGCACGCGGGCGGCGTTCTTCGCCGCCCAGTCGAGGTGCCCCAGGGTGAGCATGACCTCGAGCAGGGCGTCGTCCGCCGGCTTCCCGGTCTCCGCGGCGATGAGGTCGGCCAGCTCCCGGGCGCGCAGCGCGACGTGCGACTTCCAGCGCAGGAGGTGCGCGCGACGTCCGGCGAAGCCCTGCTCGCGCCACCAGCGGGCGCCGTCCCGGGCGCTGGTGACGGCGATGCCGACCTGGGCGGCGTCCGCCACCGGGTAGCTGGCGACGGGCTCGCCGTCGACGGGGCGGTACGTGGTGATCTGCCGGGCTTCCTGCCCGGCCTGGGCGGTCTGGTCCGCAAGCGTCATCGCCGGTCTCCTACTCCACGTCGAGCAGACAAGTAAATCGCGAGTCACACATTAGGGCCGCTCCGGGACGACGCGCAAGGATTTCTCTAATCTTGGTTAGAAATCAGGCTAGGATCGGAGCATGGACGTCACCGGGACGGAGGCGACGCGACCGGCGTCGAAATCGGCGCAGACGCGCCAGCGCATCCTGGACGCGGCCGCCGAGGTGCTGTCGCGCAAGGGGTACGCGGGCACGCGCCTCGCCGACGTCGCCGCGGTCGCCGGCGTCCAGGCGCCCGCGATCTACTACTACTTCTCCTCGCGCGACGGTCTCGTCGAGGAGGTCATGTGGGAGGGTGCGCACCGCGTCCGGCTCCACGTCGAGGAGACGCTGGAGGCGCTGCCCGACGGCACTACCGCGATGGAGCGGCTCCTCGTGGCCGTGGACGCGCACCTGCGCTACGAGCTGCAGCTGTCCGACTACGCCACCGCCTCGATCCGCAACGCGGGGCACGTCCCGGAGCAGCTGCGGGTGCGCCCGGCCGCCGAGGAGGCGCTCTACAGCAGGCTGTGGCGCGACCTGTTCGTCGCCGCCCAGCAGGCGGGGGAGGTGCGCGCCGACCTGGACGTCAACACCTTCCGCCTGCTCCTGCTGGGGGCGATGAACTGGGTGGTCGAGTGGTGGAACCCGCGCACGCGCTCCCTCGACGAGCTGGTGGCGACCGCGCAGGGGATGGTCAGGCACGGAGCCGGGGCCGGCTGACCAGCTCCAGCCGGGCCCGCAGCACCTCCTCGGCCTCGGCCACGGTGCGGCGGACCACCTCCCCGGCGGCCGGGACGTCGTGGATGAGGCCCTGGACGAGCCCGACGGTCCAGATCCCCGCGTCGAGGTCGCCGTGCTCGAAGACCTTCCGGCCCCGGGCGCCCGCGACCAGGTCGCGCACGTCCTCGAACCGCCCGCCGCCCGCCAGGATCTCGACGACCTCGTCGCTGACGGCGTTCTTCGCGACCCGCGCCGTGTTGCGCAGGGAGCGGAAGATGAGGTTGGTGTCGAGCTCCGACCCGGCGACGATCCGCTCCTTCACGGCCGGCGCGACGGGCGACTCGACCGTGCACATGAACCGCGAGCCCATCGTGACCCCGTCGGCCCCGAGGGCCAGCGCCGCCGCCAGGCCCCGGCCGTCCGCGATCCCGCCGCAGGCGAGGAACGGGATCGTCAGCCGGTCCGCGGCGGCCGGAAGCAGCACCATGCCGGGCACGTCGTCCTCGCCGGGGTGACCGGCGCACTCGAACCCGTCGATCGACACCGCCGTCACCCCGACGGCCTGGGCCTTGAGCGCGTGCCGCACGCTGGTGCACTTGTGGATCACCCGCACCCCGTGGGCGCCGAACATCTCCATGTGCGGCTCGGGGTTGGAGCCGGCGGTCTCAACGATCGTGATGCCGGCGTCGACGATCGCCCGCCGGTACTCGTCGTACGGCGGCGGGTCGATCGCCGGCAGGATCGTGAGGTTGACCCCGAGGGGCTTGTCGGTCAGGCGGCGGGCCCGCTCGATCTCCCTGACGAGGTCGGCCGGGGTGGGCTGGGTGAGCGCGGTGATGATGCCCAGCCCGCCCGCCTCGGAGACCGCGGCGGCCAGCTCTGCCCGGCCGACCCACATCATGCCGCCCTGGACGACCGGGTGCTCGATCCCGAACGCCTCCGTGAAGCGCGTGCTGATCACGACGTCCCCCCGCTCACTCGTAGGTCTCGCCGGCGGCCGCCCGCGCGACCAGGGAGGCGGGCGGCCGGAACCGCTCGCCGTAGGCGTCGGCCAGCTCGTGCGCGCGGGCGACGAAGCCCGTCAGGCCGCCGTCGTACTGGTTGACGTACTGCAGCACCCCGCCGGTCCAGGCGGGGAACCCGATGCCGTAGATCGACCCGACGTTGGCGTCCGCGACGGAGGTGAGCACGCCGTCGTCGAGGCAGGCGATCGCGTCCAGCGCCTCGGCGAAGAGCATCCGCTCCTGCAGGTCCACCAGGGGCACCCGGGCGCTCCCCGAGCCGTACCGCTCGCGCAGCCCCGGCCACAGGCGCGTGCGCCGGCCCGCCTCGTCGTAGTCGTAGAAGCCGCGCCGCGCCCTGCGTCCGGGCCGGTCCTGGTCGTCGACCATCCAGTCGACGACCGCCTCGGCGGGGTGCGCCGTCCAGGTGCCGCCCTCCGCCTCGTGCGCGGCCCGTGTCTCGGTGCGGATCTTCTGGGTGAGGGAGAGCGTGAGCTCGTCGAGGAGCTGCAGCGGCCCCGCGGGATACCCGGCCTGGAGCGCGGCCTGCTCCACGGACGCGGGCTCGACGCCCTCGCCCACGGCGGCGACGGCCTCGTCGATGAACCGGCCGATCACCCGCGAGGTGAAGAAGCCCCGGGCGTCGTTGACGACGATGGGCGTCTTGCGGATCTGCAGCACGAAGTCGAAGACCTTCGCGAGGACGGCGTCGCTGGTGCGCTCGCCCCGGATGATCTCGACCAGCGGCATCTTGTCGACGGGGGAGAAGAAGTGGATCCCGATGAAGTCCTCGGCCCGGTCGACCCCCTCGGCGAGCAGCGAGATCGGCAGGGTGGACGTGTTCGAGCCGAGCACGGCGTCGGGCTCGACGACGTCCTGGATCTCCCGGAACACGGACTGCTTGAGGTCGACGGACTCGAAGACCGCCTCGACGACGAAGTCCACGCCCGCGAAGTCGGCGGGGTCGTCGGTCGTGAAGATCCGCTCCAGGAGGGCCGCGCTCGCCTCCGGCGTCGTCCTCCCGCGGCCCAGGGCCTTCTCCTCGAGGCGGCGCGCGTAGTCCTTGCCCCGCTCGGCGGCGCCCGTCGACGTGTCCTTGAGCACGACGTCGACGCCGCTGCGGGCGGCCACGTAGGCGATGGCGGCGCCCATCATCCCGGCGCCGACGACGCCGACCTTCTTTGCCCGGAACGTCGGGTACCCGGCGGGCCGGCTGGCGCCGGCGTTGATGCTCTCCAGGTCGAAGAAGAACGCCTTGATCATGTTCTTCGCGACCGGCGAGTGCGTGAGCTGCACCAGGTAGCGGGTCTCGATCGTCGAGGCGGTGTCGAAGTCGACGTACGCCCCCTCCACGGCGGCCGCCATCGCGGCGCGCGGTGCGGGCATCGGGGCCCCCTTGACCTGCCGGCGCAGCATCGCGGGCATCGCCGCGAGCGCCTGTGCGAGGGACGGGGAGGTCGGCGCGCCGCCGGGCAGCCGGAAGCCCTTGACGTCCCACGGCTTGACCGGCTCGGGGTTCGCGGCGATCCATGCCTTCGCGCGGTCGCGGACCTCCGCCGCGGGGACCACCTCGTCGACGAGGCCGACCTCGAGCGCGCCCGCGGCGGTGAACTTCGTGGCCGGCAGGATGACGTCCGCCAGCGCCTTCTGCAGCCCGAGCATCCGCACCGTGCGGCTCACGCCGCCGCCGCCGGGCAGCAGGCCGAGGGAGACCTCGGGGAGCCCGAGGCGCAGGCCCTTGACGTCGCCGGCGGCGATGCGGTGGTGGGTGGCGAGCGCGACCTCGAGCCCCCCGCCCAGCGCCGTGCCGTCGATCGCGGCGACCACCGGCCGGCCGAGCCGCTCGATCCGGCGCAGCAGCGACTTCACGTGCTCGATGTCCGCGGTCTCCTCGGCCGACCGCGCCGGGTCGGCGGAGCGGAGCAGCTCGAGGTCCCCGCCGGCGAACCAGCTCTTCTTCGCCGACGCGAGGACGACGCCGGAGATCCGGTCGCGCTCGGCCTCGAGGCGCTCGACGCTCGCCTCGAGCGCGGCCCGGAAGTGGGCGTTCATGGTGTTGGCGCCGCGGTCGGGGTCGTCCATGGTGAGGGTGACGACGCCGTCGCCGTCCTCGTCCCAGGCGTACCCGCCCTGCACGCCCGCCCGGTCCTCGATGACGCTCATGCCGTCTCCCCTTCCTCGACCCGCTCGATGATGGTGGCGATGCCCATGCCCGCCCCGACGCACAGCGTGGCGAGGCCGCGACGCAGGTCGCGGCGCTCCAGCTCGTCGAGCAGCGTGCCGAGGATCATCGCGCCCGTGGCGCCCAGGGGGTGCCCCATGGCGATCGCCCCGCCGTTGACGTTGACCTTGTCGTGCGGGATGCCGAGCTCGCGCTCCCACCGCATGACGACCGAGGCGAAGGCCTCGTTGAGCTCGAACAGGTCGATGTCGTCGACCGTGAGGCCCGCACGATCGAGCGCCTTGCGCGTGGCGGGGGCGGGTCCGGTGAGCATGATGGTGGGCTCCGAGCCCGTCACGGCGGTCGCGACGACCCGCGCCCTCGGCGTGAGGCCGAGGCGCTCGCCCACCTCCCTGCTGCCGACCACGACGAGGGCCGCGCCGTCGACGATGCCCGACGAGTTCGCGGCCGTGTGCACGTGGTCGATCGACTCGAGCCAGTGGTACTTCTGCAGCGCCACGGCGTCGAAGCCGGCCTGCGCCCCGGGGATCTCGAACGCGGGCTTGAGGTGGCCCAGGCTCTCGACCGTGGAGCCCGGCCGGCGGTGCTCGTCGTGGTCGAGCAGCGTGACGCCGTTGAGGTCGCGCACCGGCACGACCGACCGGGCGAACCGGTCCTCGCGCCACGCCTCGTCGGCCCGCCGCTGCGACTCCACGGCGTAAGCGTCGACGTCCTCACGGGAGAACCCGTCGAGCGTGGCGATGAGGTCGGCGCCGATGCCCTGCGGGACGAAGTAGAGGTCGTAGTTCGTGGTCGGGTCCTGCACGTAGGCGCCGCCGTCGGAGCCGATCGGCACGCGCGACATCGACTCGACGCCACCCGCCAGCACGAGGTCCTCGAAGCCGCTGGCGACCTTCTGGGCGGCGACGTTGACGGCCTCCAGGCCCGAGGCGCAGAACCGGTTGAGCTGGACGCCCGCGACGGTCTCGGGCAGGCCGGCGACGAGCGCCGCGGTGCGGGCGATGTCGCCGCCCTGCTCGCCGACGGGCGAGACGACGCCGAGCACGATGTCGTCGACGGCCGCCGGGTCGAGGGTGGGGTGGCGCTCGCCGAGGGCGTGGATCAGCCCCACGACCAGGTCGACGGGCTTGACGCCGTGGAGCGCCCCGCCGCGGTTCTTGCCGCGCGGCGTGCGGACGGCGTCGTAGATGTATGCCTCTGTCACGGATGTCCTCACAGCCCGAGGCCCCGACCGACGATCTCCTTCATGATCTCGGTCGTGCCTCCGTAGATGGTGGTGATGCGGGCGTCCTCGTAGTCCCGCGCGATGCGGTACTCGCGCATGTAGCCGTAGCCGCCGTGGAGCTGCAGGCAGCGGCCCACGACGTCGACGTACTGCTCGGTGGTCCAGAACTTGGCGGCGGCGGCGTCCTCGGGATCCAGGGATCCCGCGTCGTGCCGCCTCAGACAGTCGTCGATCAGCGCGCGGCCCGCGCGCACGGCCGTGACCATCTCGGCGAGCTCGAAGCGGGTGTTCTGGAACGACCCGATCGGCTGCCCGAAGGCCTGTCGCTGCTTGACGTACTCCAGCGTGCGCTCCAGCACGCCCTCGCTGGAGGCGACGGCGGCCGCGGCGATGGAGATGCGCTCCTGCGGGAGGTTGCGCATGAGGCCCGCGAACCCCGTGCCCTCCTCGCCGAGCAGGTTCGCGGCCGGGACGCGCACGCCCTGGAAGGCGAGCTCGCTCGTGTCCTGGGCGTGCAGGCCGATCTTGTCGAGCCGGCGCCCCCGGGAGAAGCCGGGGGAGTCGGCGGGGATCACGAGCAGGCTCAGCCCGCGGTGCGGGTGCTCCCCGGTGCGCACGGCCGTGACCACCAGGTCGGCGTTCTGCCCGTTGGAGATGAAGATCTTCGACCCGTCGACGACGTAGTCGTCGCCGTCGCGGACCGCCGACGTGCGGATCCCTGCGAGGTCGCTGCCGGTGCCGGGCTCGGACATCGCCACGGCCACGACGGTCTCGCCGGCGGCGATGCCGGGGAGCCAGCGCTGCTTCTGCTCCTCGGTCGTCAGGTCGGTGAAGTAGGGGATGACGATGTCGTTCGACAGGGCGATGCCGGCCATCCCGGACGACACGGGGTGGCGGGCGAGCTCCTCGCCCATCACCGCGTTGAAGCGGAAGTCGTCCGACCCGCCGCCGCCGAAGCGCTCCGGGATGCCGAACCCGAGGATCCCCGCCTCGGCCGCCTGGACGAAGAGCTTGCGGTCGACCCGCCCCTCGGCGTCCCAGCGGTCGGCGTGGGGGCGCGCGTACTGCTCCACGAAGGCGCGCACCATGTCGCGGAACTGCTCGTGCTCGTCCTCGTACAGGTCACGCGGCCCGATGATGCCGGTCATGCTGCCTCCGATCATCCTTGATCTCGACGTCCCACTTTTTATACCATGTTAGAAACCGCGGCTACCAGGGCTTGATCCTGACCTCTAGTCATGATGCGATGCTCCCGAGGTTTGAATCTGCATTAAGCAATCGCGCAAGGGAGCGTGACATGGGAGAGCACCCCTCCCCGACGACGGGCGGCGACCGGCTGCGTGGCCGCGTCGCGGTCGTCACCGGGGCGAGCCGCGGCATCGGGCACGCGATCGCGCGGCGCTTCGCGGCCGAGGGCGCCGCGCTCGTGCTGACCGCGCGGTCGGCGGACGCGCTGGCGTCCGCGGCGGAGTCGCTCGGGGACGGCGTCCCGGTGCGCGTCGTGGCCGGCCGCGCCCAGGACCCCGCCCACCGGCGCGAGGCGATCGGTACCGCCGTGCGAGAGCTCGGCGGGCTGGACGTCCTGGTCAACAACGTCGGCATCAACCCCGTGTACGGGCCGCTGGTCGACCTGGACCCCGAGGCGGCCCGCAAGATCCTGGACGTCAACGTGCTGGGCACGCTGGGCTGGGTCCAGGAGGCCTGCGCCGCCGGGCTGGGCGCACGGGACGGCGCGGCCGTGCTCAACATGTCGTCGGTGGCCGGGGCCGTGCCGTCGCCGGGGATCGGGTGGTACGGCGTGAGCAAGGCCGCGGTCTCGCACCTCACCGTGACGCTGGCGGCCGAGCTCGGCCCCCGGGTCCGGGTCAACGCGCTCGCCCCGGCGGTCGTGCGGACGCAGTTCGCGCGCGCCCTGTACGAGGGGCGCGAGGAGGAGGTGGCCGCGGCCTACCCGATGCGGCGGCTGGGCAGCCCGGACGACGTGGCGTCCGCGGCCGCCTACCTCTGCTCCGACGAGGCGGGCTGGGTCACCGGCCAGGTGCTGACCCTCGACGGCGGGCTGCTGGCCGCGGGAGGGACGGCGTGAGCGCGCGGGAGACGGTGGGCGCCGTCGACGTCGCCGGTGTCGTGGAGCACACCCGCCGTTTCGTCCGGGACGTCGTGCTCCCCGCGGAGCCGCCGGCGGGGACGGCCCTCGACGCCGCCGGGCGCCGCGCGCTGCAGCAGCGGGCGCGCGAGGCGGGCGTCTTCGCCCCGCACGTGCCGGTCCGCCTCGGCGGGCTGGGGCTGCCGCTGGGCGCGTGGTCCGCCGTCTTCCAGGAGGCCGGGTACTCCCCGGTCGGGCCTGCGGCCCTGAACTGCATGGCCCCGGACGAGGGGAACGTGATGCTGCTCGAGAGGATCGCCTCCGCCGAGCAGCAGGAGCGGTTCCTCGCCCCGCTCGCCGCCGGCGAGGCGCGGTCGTGCTTCGCCATGACCGAGCCGCACCCCGGAGCCGGGTCGGACCCGGCCGCGCTGGCCACCACCGCCCGCCGCGTCGACGGGGGCTGGGTGCTCGACGGCGAGAAGCGGTTCGTCTCGGGGGCCGAGGAGGCGGACTTCGCCATCGTCATGGCCCGCACGCCCGACCTCGGGGACGGCGCCGCGACGCTCTTCCTCGTCCGTACCGACGCCGACGGGTTCGACCTCGGCCATCGCATCCGCACGCTCGAGCGGGCGATCACGGGCGGGCACCCGCACGTCTCGCTCACCGACTGCTTCGTGGCCGACGGCGACGTGCTGGGCACGCCCGGCGAGGGCTTCCGCCACGCGCAGGTGCGCCTCGGCCCCGCCCGGCTCACGCACTGCATGCGCTGGCTCGGCCTCGCCCGTCGGGCCAACGACACGGCGCTCGACCGTGTGCGGCACCGGGAGCTGTTCGGCGCCCCGCTCGCCGACCTCGGGCTCGCCCAGGGCATGCTCGCCGACTCCGAGATCGACCTCGCCAGCAGCGCCGCCCTGATCGACCGGGCGGCCGCGGCGCTGGAGGACGGCGACGTCCGGGCGGGTGCGCAGGCCTCGTCGATCGCCAAGGTGCACTGCTCCGAGGCCGTGGGCCGCGTCGTCGACCGGGCCGTGCAGCTGTGCGGGGGAGACGGCGTCACGCTCGAGCTGCCGCTGGCCGCGTTCCTCGACGAGGTGCGCCCGTTCCGCGTCTACGACGGGTCGAGCGAGACGCACCGCTGGGCGATCGCCCGCCGCGCCGTCGCGCGCCGGCGCCGGGAGGTCGAGGCGGGCGAACGGGTCCTGGACCGGGCGGAGGGGCGACGATGACGGCGCTCGCGAGCGCGCCGGACGGCGTCGACGTCGTGCGTGCGCTGCCCGCGGGGGACAACGGCGCCGCACCCGCGCGACCGCCGCTGCTGGTGCTCGAACCGCTCGGGCGCTTCCTCGACGGCGTGGGGATGCCCGCCGGGGAGCTGGCATGGCGGCGGATCGGCGACGGCCAGGCGAACGTCACGTACGAGCTGCGGCGCGGCGGGGAGCGTGTGGTCCTCCGGCGCGGCCCGCGGCCCCCCTTCCCGCCGTCGGCCCACGACATGCTGCGCGAGGCGCGCGTCGTCGCGGCGGTGGGGGCGGCGGGCGTGCCGGTGCCGGTCGTCCGTGCGGTCTGCGACGACCCTGCCGTCGTGGGGGCGCCGTTCTACCTCATGGAGCTGGTCGAGGGGCAGGTGGTGACGGACCACCTCCCCGCGGGCTTCGACGGCCGCGGCGCCCGCGCCGACCTGGTGCACGCCGCGGTCGACGCGCTCGCGGACCTGCACGCCGTCCCGCTCGACGGCGACGTCGCCGGCCTCGGCCGGCCGGACGGCTACCTGGACCGCCAGGTCCGCCGGTTCGCCCAGCTGTGGCCGCTGAACACCCGGCGGTCGGTGCCGCTCGTCGAGACCCTGGCCGGGCGGCTGGCCGCCACCCGGCCCGCACCCGCGCGCGCCGCCGTCGTGCACGGGGACTACCGGCTGGGGAACCTGATGTTCGCCGCCCCCGGGCGGGTGGCGGCGATCCTGGACTGGGAGATGGCGACGCTCGGCGACCCGCTCGCCGACCTCGGCTACCTCGTCGCGACCTACTCCGCGCCCGGGGCCGCGCCCACGCCGATGGACCTCACGCCCGTCACCGCCGGGCCGGGGTTCCCCACGCGCACGGACCTCGTCGACCGGTACGCGGCGCGCACCGGCGCCGACGTAGGGGCGCTGCCGTGGTACGAGGCGCTCGCCCTGTGGAAGTCGGCGATCTTCTGCGAGGCCATCTACACCCGGTGGCTCGACGGGCAGCGGCCCGACGACGCCTTCGCACCGGCGCTCGCCGACGGCGTCCCCGCGCTCGCCGAGGCCGCCGCGCACGCACTGCACCGTCACGAGAGAGGAAGCCGATGAAGATCGCCGTCCTGATGAAGGTGGTCCCGGACACGTACGGCGACCGCACGCTGTCCCTCGAGACGGGGCTCGCGGAGCGCAGCGCCGACGACGCCGTCCTCGACGAGATCGACGAGCGGGCGCTCGAGGCGGCCCTGGCCCACGCGGACGACCACCCCGACACCGACGTGGTCGTGATCGCCATGGCGCCCGAGCTCGCGCAGACCAGCCTCCGCAAGGCGCTCGCCATGGGGGCGACGTCGGCCCTCCAGGTGGTGGACGAGAGGCTGGTCGGCGCGGACGTCGTCCTGACCGCAGAGGTGCTCGCCGCCGCGGTGCGGCACGCGGGCGCCGACCTCGTCGTCGCGGGCGACGCGTCCACCGACGGGGCCGGGGGAGCGGTGCCCGCCGCCGTGGCGGAGACGCTCGGCGTGCCGTGCGCGACGGCGCTGCGCGAGGTCACGATCACGGACACCGAGGTCACCGGCGTGCGGGTGTCGGACGCCGCCACGCTGCGCGTCTCGGCGCCGCTGCCCGCGGTCGTCTCCGTGACCGAGGCCGCGCCGGGGCCCCGGCTGACGGGCTTCAAGGGGATCATGGCCGCCAAGAAGAAGGTCGTCGAGACCGTCACGGCGACCGACCTGGGGGTGGACCCCGAGCCCTCCGATGCCGCGCGCTCGATCATGACCGCGATCACCCGTCGGCCGCCACGCACGGCCGGCACCAGGATCGTCGACACGGGCGACGCCGGCGAGCAGCTGGCGGCCTTCCTCGTCGACCACCGGCTGGCCTGAGGAGGCGACGACATGACCGACGTCCGGGAAGAACCCGTCCTGGTCCTGGTGGACCGTGAGCCGCACGGAGGGCTCGCGCGATCGTCGGCAGGGCTGCTGGCGGCCGCCGCGTCGATCGGCACCCCCGTGGCGCTCGTCGTGGGGCCCGGCGCCGACGACCAGGCGCCCGCGGCCGCGCGCCTCGGGGCCCGCCGCGTGCTGCTCGCCCCCGGGGACGCGGAACGTCTCGGCGTGCCGGTCGTCGACGCCCTCGAGGCCGCGGCCGAGCTCGTCCGGCCCGCCGCGGTCCTCGTGTCGCACTCGGTCGAGGGCCGGGAGGCGGCCGCGCGCTACGCGGTGCGGTCGCGCTCGGCGCTCGCCCTCGACGCGGTGGGCGTGTCGCGGGACGACGAGGGCGTCGTCGCGCACCACGCGGCCTACGGCGGCACGTACCTCGTCGACTCGGCCGCGACCTTCGGCGCCCCGGTCGTCACGCTGCGCGTCGGCGCCGTCGACGACCGCGCCCCGGCCGTCGACGACCCGCAGGTGGAGGCGCTCGCGGTCCCCGGGTCGGGGAGGCCCGCGGCCACGGTGCTCGCCGTCGAGCCCGTCGAGTCGGGCTCGACCCGGCCCGAGCTGCGCGGGGCGGGCACGGTCGTGTCCGGCGGGCGCGGGCTGGGGTCGGTGGAGGGCTTCACCCTGGTCGAGCAGCTCGCGGACACCCTCGGCGGCGCGGTCGGCGCCTCCCGGGCGGCGGTCGACGCGGGCTACGTCGCTGCGTCCTGCCAGGTCGGGCAGACGGGCGTGACGGTGTCGCCGCGGCTGTACGTGGCGCTCGGCATCTCGGGCGCGATCCAGCACCTCGCGGGGATGCAGACCGCGCAGACCATCGTCGTCGTCAACTCCGACGAGCACGCGCCCCTGTTCGAGATCGCCGACTTCGGCGTGGTGGGCGACGTCTTCGAGGTGGTGCCCCAGCTCGTCGCGGCGCTCGAGGCGAGGCGGGACGCATGACGCGGCAGGGGCTGCCGCGCCGGCCCGGCGGCCCGCCGTGGCCGCCGGTGGACGGCGCGGACGCCGGCACGGCGGAGGTCGCGCACGCGACGACGCGAGCGGACGGGCCGACCGGGGCCGGGACGGCCGGCGGGGCGGCCGCACCCGGTGGGGTGCGGCAGGGCCTGCCGCGCGTCGCCCGGTCGACGACGGCGGGCGCCACCGCGGAGCCGGGAGCCGCCCTCGCCCAGACTGCTCCCGCCGCCGCTCCCGCCGCTGCGGTCGGCACACCTCTGCGGCGTGGCCTGCCGAGGACCGCGGGCGGGGCGCCGTGGCCCCCGACCGGGGTCGTGCCGCCCGGGCGGGAACCGTCCGTCCCCGTCACACCGGACGACCGGCCGGCGGAGCCGCCGCCCACGGTCGAGCCCGCGCCGTCGTCGCCCGTGCCCGAGCCGGTGGCCCCACCCGTCGCGGCAGCCCCGCGCCGCCGTCGGCTCCCGGCGTGGGCGGGCCGGACGGGGATCGCGGCCGCCGTGGCGGCGGTCGTCCTCGGTCTGCTCGTCCTGGCCGCGCGTGGGTGGGTCGGCACCGACGCCGGGCGGGGCTTCCTCGCGACCTACCCGGGTACCGCCCCGATGCCCGACGACGCGCCGGTGGGCATCCCGGCCTGGCTGGCGTGGCAGCACTTCTTCAACGTGTTCCTGCTGGTGCTGGTGGTGCGGACCGGGTGGCAGGTGCGGCTGCAGCGCCGTCCCGCGGCGTCGTGGGCACCCCGCGCGGACCCGGGGGCGCGCATCGGCCTCATGGCCTGGGCGCACCAGGCGCTCGACGTGCTCTGGGTGGCCAACGGCGCGGTCTACATCGTGCTGCTGTTCGTGACCGGTCAGTGGGTGCGGGTCGTCCCGACCAGCTGGACCGTCGTCCCGGAGGCCCTGTCGGCCGGGCTCCAGTACCTGTCGCTGCAGTGGCCCACCGAGGACGGGTGGGTGCACTACAACGGCCTCCAGCAGCTCGCCTACTTCGTGACCGTCTTCGTCGCGGCGCCCCTGGCGATCCTCAGCGGCGTGCGGATGAGCGTGTACTGGCGGTCCCGGCCCGCCGCGGACCGGCTCGTCCCGATCGGGCTCGCCCGCCGCGTCCACTTCCCGGTGATGCTCTACTTCGTCGCGTTCGTCGTCCTGCACGTGGCCCTGGTGCTCGCGACGGGGGCCCGGCGCAACCTCGACCACATGTTCGGCGCGCGCGACGACGGGAGCTGGGTCGGCCTCGTGCTGTTCCTCGTCTCCGTCGTGGTGATCGCGGGCGCCGCCGCCGCGATGCGCCCCGTCGTCGTCGCACCGGTGGCCCGGCGCTTCGGCGCGGTCAGCGGGCGCTGAGCATCCCTCCCTGCCACGAACGTCCATCTCCCAGCGTGAAGGAGCGACCATGAGCGACACCGTCGAGATCAGGAAGGGCCTCGCGGGGGTGACGGTCGACCGCACCGCGGTCTCGTCCGTCAACGCCGCGACCAACTCGCTGCTGTACCGGGGATATCCCGTCCAGGAGCTCGCCGCGACCGCCTCGTTCGAGGAGGTGGTCCACCTGCTGTGGCACGGGGAGCTCCCCGACGCCGCCCAGCTCGAGCGCTTCGTGGCGGCGGAGCGCCGTCACCGCGCGCTCGACCCCGCCCTGGTGCAGGTGATCGACGGGCTGTCGTCCGCCGCCCACCCGATGGACGTGGTGCGCACGGCCGTCAGCATCCTCGGCACGGAGGACCCGGACGCGTGGGACCACGAGCCGGACGCCGTCCTCGACAAGGCCCTCGTGCTGTACGCGAAGCTGCCCACCGTCGTCGCGCACCTGCAGCGCCGCCGCCGCGGGCTGCCGCCGGTGCCCCCGCGCGACGACCTGGGGTATGCCGCCAACTTCCTGTGGATGTCGTTCGGCGAGGAGCCGGACGACGTCGCGTGCCGGGCGTTCGACGTCTCGATGACGCTGTACGCGGAGCACTCGTTCAACGCGTCGACGTTCGCCGCGCGCGTCGTCAGCTCGACCCTGTCGGACTACTACAGCGCGATCGTCGCGGCCGTCGGCGCGCTCAAGGGCCCGCTGCACGGCGGGGCGAACGAGGCCGTCATGCACACCTTCGCCGAGATAGGGACGGCGGACGCCGCGGCCGGGTGGCTCGACGACGCCCTCGCGGCCAAGCGGAAGGTCATGGGCTTCGGGCACCGGGTCTACAAGCGCGGCGACTCGCGGGTCCCCACCATGAAGTCCGCGCTCGACACCCTGGTGGAGCACTACGGCCGCCCCGACCTGGCGGCCCTGTACGACGCGCTCGAGGACGAGTTCGTGGGCCGCAAGGGCATCTACCCCAACCTCGACTACCCGTCGGGCCCGGCGTACCACCTCATCGGCTTCGACACGGAGCTGTTCACCCCGATCTTCGTCGCCTCGCGCATCGCGGGGTGGACGGCGCACGTCCAGGAGCAGCTCGCGTCCAACGCGCTCATCCGCCCGCTCAGCGCCTACGACGGCGTGGCCGAACGGCACGTCGAGGGCTACGTGCCCGACGACGCCGCGCTCGCGGCCGCGACCCGGGAGGTGGAGCGGGCGGGGTGACCCGCGCCGCTGGCGGGTAGAACACCTGTTCGAACCGGGGCTATCCTGCTCCCGTGGGAAGCAGGCGACGAGACGAGGCCGGCGGATCGTCAGGTGCGGTCGACCGGGTGCCGCTGCGCGACGCCGCCGAGGGGGCGCCGGGGAGATCGCGCG
Source organism: Isoptericola sp. NPDC058082 (assembly GCF_042885055.1). Classification (NCBI taxonomy): domain Bacteria; kingdom Bacillati; phylum Actinomycetota; class Actinomycetes; order Micrococcales; family Promicromonosporaceae; genus Isoptericola; species Isoptericola sp. NPDC058082. The sequence goes on from NZ_JBHVSQ010000001.1 coordinate 193,302, forward strand.
ACGGGGCGCACGTCACGCGCCCCGAGCGCGGGATCCCCGTGCGCGCCTGGATCACGTCGCGGCAGTCCGGCGAGCAGCTCGTCGACGGGGAAGCCACCGCCTGGACCGACGCGCAGGTGCACGTGCGCTACGTCGACTCCCACGGCCGCGAAGGCTTCGTCTGGTTGTGGGCGGGTGCCGTCACGAGGCGGTAGCCGGGCGTCGTGCGCGCGGTCGCGCTCGGCTGTCGAGTCGGTGGGCCGCGGCCTAGCCTGAGAAGGCGACCCGTGGCGGCCGTCGCCACGCCCGCGTCGTCGAGGGGAGCACGTCATGAGGGACGTGCGTTGCGTGCTGGGCATGCACAAATGGCTCCGGCGCCAGAACGAGGACTCGCAGTACCTGCTCTGCGCCCGCTGCGGGCGGGACCGGCCGACGGACGGGCGAGTGCCGCCGATCGGGCGGATGGCCTGACGTCACCTACGGTGAGCCACCGTCGGCCACCTGCGCCGTCCGGCGCCGAGCCGGGTCCTGCCGTGCTGGCGGGGACGCCGAACGGCGGCCCGCCCCGAAGGGTGGGCCGCCGTCCGGGCGACGTCAGCGGGCCCCTGCGGGCCGCCGATCAGATGTCGTAGTAGAGCTCGAACTCGTGGGGGTGCGGGCGCAGGCGGATCGGGTCGATCTCGTTGCTGCGCTTGTAGTCGATCCAGGTGGCGATGAGGTCCTCGGAGAAGACGTCGCCCTGCGTGAGGAACTCGTGGTCGCGCTCGAGGTTGTCGAGGGCCTCCTCGAGGGACGCGGGCACCTGGGCGATCTGCGCGTGCTCCTCGGGGGGCAGCTCGTACAGGTCCTTGTCGATCGGCGCCGGCGGCTCGATGCGGTTCTTGATGCCGTCGATGCCCGCGAGGAGCTGCGCGGCGAACGCGAGGTACGGGTTGGCCGTCGGGTCCGGCACGCGGAACTCGACGCGCTTGGCCTTCGGCGACGAGCCGGTCACCGGGATGCGGATGCACGCGGAGCGGTTGCGGGCCGAGTAGACCAGGTTGACCGGGGCCTCGTAGCCGGGCACCAGGCGGCGGTAGGAGTTCACCGACGGGTTGGTGAAGGCCAGCAGCGACGGGGCGTGCTTGAGCAGGCCGCCGATGTACCAGCGGGCCGTGTCGGACAGGCCGCCGTAGCCCTTCTCGTCGTAGAACAGCGGCTCGCCGTTCAGCCACAGCGACTGGTGCGAGTGCATGCCCGAGCCGTTGTCGCCGAAGATCGGCTTCGGCATGAAGGTGACGGTCTTGCCGTGCTGCCAGGCGACGTTCTTGATGACGTACTTGAACTTCATCAGGTCGTCGGCCGAGTGCAGCAGGGTGTTGAACCGGTAGTTGATCTCCTGCTGGCCGGCGGTGCCCACCTCGTGGTGCGCGCGCTCGACGTCGAGCCCGACCTCCGCCAGGACCGCGCACATCTCGTCGCGCAGGTCGGCGAACTGGTCGTTGGGGGAGACGGGGAAGTAGCCGCCCTTGTAGCGGGTCTTGTACCCGAGGTTGCCGCCCTCCTCCTCACGACCGGTGTTCCACGCGGCCTCGACCGAGTCGACGCTGTAGAAGCTCTCGTGCTGGTTCGTCGAGAAGCGGACGTCGTCGAAGACGTAGAACTCGGCCTCGGGGGCGAAGAACGCCGTGTCCGCGATGCCGGTCGACTTGAGGTAGGCCTCCGCCTTGGCGGCGATCGTGCGGGGGTCGCGCGAGTACGGCTCGTCGGTGAACGGGTCCACGATGGAGAAGTTCACGATGAGCGTCTTGCGCTTGCGGAACGGGTCCAGGTACGCCGTGGTGACGTCGGGCACGAGCTTCATGTCCGACTCGTGGATCGCCTGGAAGCCGCGGATCGACGAACCGTCGAACATGAGGCCCTCGGTGAAGGAGTCCTCCGAGAACTGCTCCACGGGGATGTTGAAGTGCTGCATCACGCCCGGCAGGTCGATGAAGCGGACGTCGATGAACTCCACCCCCTCGCGACGGGTGAAGGCGATGGCCTCCTCGGCGTTCGTGAACATGCATGCACTCCTTGCGTGGATGGTGCCGTTCGGTCGGTGCCGCCGGACGGTTCCGAAGGACGGGGGCGACGAGCTCGTGCGCGCCGCTCGACGACCACGACCGTAGGGTGACGGCGTTTCTCCGGCATGGCGCCATTGTTTCCAACACGTTACGGCGGTCACGCCTCCGGCGCCGCGTAGCCTTGACGCATGGCATCGCGGGAGGACATGGGTTCGTGGCTCGAGGGCGGACGCAGGGACGAGACCGGGTCCGCCGGACGGCTCGGCCTTCCCGACGTCGGACCTGGCTCGCTCGCCCGGCTCGGGCGCCGGGCCGTGGCCCTCGTCGTCGACTGGGCGGTGGCGACCCTGATCGCCTACCTGGTGACGAGCCCGGCGTCGTTCGCCGAGCTGAACTCGTGGGTCACCCTGGGCGTCTTCGCGCTCATGAACCTGTTGCTGGTCAGCACCGTCGGGTTCACCATCGGCCACCGCCTCCTGGGCCTGCAGGTCCGCACGCTCGGTGCCCCCGACGGCGTCGCGCCGGGGTTCGCGCGCGGCGCGGTGCGCACGCTGCTGCTGTGCCTCGTGATCCCCGCCGTCGTGTGGGACCGTGACGGGCGCGGGCTGCACGACCGGGCCGCGGGGACGGTCCTCGTGCGGCGCTGACGACGACGGCGAAGGGGCGGGTCTCCGCTCTCCCACCCCCCCCCCCCACATGGGTGCGGGGGGGCCCAGGCCCCCCAAGCGCTTGAGTTCTATGGGGGTACTCCGCGT
>NZ_JBHVSQ010000001.1:196090-217267 GCF_042885055.1 Isoptericola sp. NPDC058082
TTTTCCCTGTCGCCCCCTTCTTTCTTTGGACCCTGGAAGGGGTATGGCCTCAACAACGGGCCCGCGGAACCGTCCCCCGGCGGCCCTGACCGATAACGACGAGGGCCCGCTCCCCCCCCCTGCCCCCCGCCCCTTCGCCGGTGTTGAGGTGGCTCAGCGGCCCCGCAGGCCCTTGCGGTCCGGGCGGGCCTTCATCGGGTCGACGCCCTTCGGGATCGGCAGGCGGGCGCCGCCCAGCGCCTTGAGGCGCTTCTTGACCTGCTCCGCCTCGGGCTTGGTGAGGCTCCGCTTGAGCTTCTGCACCTTCTTCGCGACCTTGGGCAGCGGGACCTGCCCCTCCTCGTTGCCGACCTGGATGAGGGTGATCGGCACGTTCGGCAGGACGCGCGCCGTCTTGCGACGCTCGTCCTCCAGGAGGCGCTGCACCCGGTGCGCGGGGCCCTCGGAGACCAGGACGACGCCCGGGCGGCCGACGCCGCGGAAGACGAAGTCCTGGGTGCGCGGGTTGATCGCGACCGGCTCGTCCGCGAACTCCCACCCGCCGCGGACGGTGCCGAGCGCCGCCCGGGCGGCGCCGGGCTGGCCCTCGATCTGCGTGTACGCGGCCTTCTCGGCCTTGCGCGTCAGGGTGAACATCGCGCCCAGCGCCGCGAACGGGACGCCGAGCACCACGATGTACAGGATCTGGAAGCCGGTCGGCAGGTCGAGCAGCAGCACGACGGCGGCGACGACCGCGAGGATCCCGACGAACACGCCCAGGATCAGCCACGTCACCGTGGGGTCCTGCTTGCGCGTCATCTGGTACGCGGCCCACACCTGGTGGTACCAGCGCTGCTTCTTGGGCTTCTTCTGCTTGCCGGTGGCGTCAGCGGGCGCGCCGGCGTCGGACTTGGTGCGGGCCATGGTCGTCAAGTCTAGTGGGCCCGCGGCGCAAGAAGGCTCGCGGCCTCCTGGCGCGACGTCGTCGGCTCCGCGAGGTGCGCGAGGGACTCCGGGATGGGCAGGCCGCGGCGCGTCATCGCCTGGCCCCACAGGCGGCCCGCGCGGTACGACGAGCGCACCAGCGGCCCGGCCATGACGCCCAGGAAGCCCATCTCCTCGGCCGCCTCGGACAGCTCGACGAACTCCTCCGGGCGCACCCACCGGTCGACCGGGTGGTGGCGGAGCGACGGGCGCAGGTACTGCGTGATCGTCACGAGGTCGCAGCCGGCGTCGTGCAGGTCCTGCAGCGCGTCGCGGGCCTCGTCGATCGTCTCGCCCATGCCGAGGATGAGGTTCGACTTGGTGACGAGGCCGGCCTCGCGCGCCCGGGTGAGCACGGAGAGCGAGCGCTCGTAGCGGAAGGCGGGGCGGATCTGCTTGAAGATGCGCGGCACCGTCTCGACGTTGTGCGCCATGACCTCGGGCCGCGACTCGTTGACGACGTCGAGCAGCTCGGGGATGGCGTTGAAGTCGGGGATGAGCAGCTCGACGCCGGTGCCCGGGTTGAGGGCGTGGATCTGGCGCACCGTCTCCGCGTACAGCCAGGCGCCACCGTCGGCGAGGTCGTCGCGGGCGACGCCGGTGATCGTCGAGTACTTCAGTCCCATCGTCCGCACGGACTCGGCGACGCGACGCGGCTCGTCGGCGTCGAAGTCGGCCGGCTTGCCCGTGTCGATCTGGCAGAAGTCGCAGCGGCGGGTGCACTGGTCACCGCCGATGAGGAACGTGGCCTCGCGGTCCTCCCAGCACTCGAAGATGTTGGGACAGCCCGCCTCCTCGCACACCGTGTGCAGGCCCTCGCCCTTGACCAGGCCCTTCAGCTCCCGGTACTCGGGACCCATCGTGGCCTTCGTCTTGATCCACTCGGGCTTCTTCTCGATGGGGGTGGCGGCGTTGCGGGCCTCGATGCGCAGCATGCGGCGGCCCTCGGGTGCGATCGTCACGGGTGTCTCCCGGTCGTCGTCGAGCAGGTGGACGTCGGGCGGGCGGAGCCTGTGCGGACCCTGACCGCCGGACCTCGTCAGACTACGTGAGGGGGGTGTCCCGGCGCCGCGACCTGCTCACCGTGTGGACGTGACCTCAGCAACACCCGGCGCGGCCACGGTCGAGGTGGGGGCCGCGCGCAGGGGGCCGAGGTGGCGGGCGAGGGCGTCGACGAGCGGGGCCCGCACGTCGTCGAGGGTGACGCGGCGACCGGTCTCGATCGTCAGCGAGGTCACGTCCGCGTCGGTGATGCCGCACGGCACGATGCTGTCGAACCGGCTCAGGTCCGGGTCGCAGTTCAGGGCGATGCCGTGCATGGTCACGCCCTTGGCGGTGCGCACGCCGATGGCGCAGACCTTGCGCTCGAGGCGGTCGCCGTCGGCGGCGAACCAGACCCCGGTGCGGTCGGCGACCCGGATCGTCGCGAGGCCGAACCCGGCGCAGACCTCCATGACGGCCTCCTCGAGCGCGCGCACGTACGCGACGACGTCGATGGGCTCGGCGAGCCGCAGGATCGGGTAGACCACCTGCTGTCCCGGGCCGTGCCAGGTGATCTTGCCGCCGCGGTCGACGTCGACGACGGGGGTGCCGTCGGTGGGGCGCTCGTCGCGGTGCGTGCGTCGACCGGCCGTGTAGACGTCGGGGTGCTCCACGACGATCAGCGTGTCGGGGCGGTCGCCGGTGACGACGTCGGCGTGCACGCGGCGCTGGAGCTCCCACGCCTCGTGATACTCGGTCAGTCCGGGCAGCGTCATCACGTCCACCCGACCGAGGCTAGCCCCATGCGGTGCGGTCAGTCGTCGGCGTCGCGTTGCGCGCGCACGAGGGTGACGAGGATCTCACGCAGCCGCGCCACGTCGTCGTCCGCGAGCCCGCGGGCGGTGAGGTCCTCCGCGGGCTGCAGGCGGCCCGCCTCCGCGGCGGCGCGGCGGCCGGCGTCGGTGACCGCGACGGCGCGGCGGCGTCGGTCGCGCGGGTCGGCGCCGCGGGTGACGTACCCGGCGCGCTCGAGCCGGGCGACCACGCGGCTCATCGTCTGCTCGGTGACGCCGTTGAGCGTGGCGAGCTCGCGCTGCGTGCGCGGCCCGGCGAACAGGTGCAGCAGCACCGGGAAGCCCGCGTGGTTGAGGTTCCAGCCCGCGAGGTGGGCGTTCCAGTCGTGCTCGATACGGCGCACGACGGTGAACAGCAGCCGCCCCGTGGGCCACTCGCCCGGGTCGTCGCTCGTGGGGTCGACCGGGTCCGGCCAGGAAGTCTCGTCACGACCGTCGTCGAGCTGCACTTGCTTCCTCCCTGGTGCGCCGTCAGAATGCTCAGCATGCTGAGTAATCGGGCGCGGGGCAATCGGGGTCGAGGTCTGCTGCGGGGCCTCGTCATTCTGGCAGCGATCGGGGTCTGGCTCGCGATCGGCGCGTTCGGGGGCCAGGCCCAGGGCAGCCTGAGCAGCGTCCAGACCAACGACGACGCGGCGTTCCTGCCCGCGAGCGCGGAGTCCACGCAGGCTGCCGAGCTGGCCGAGCAGTTCACCGACTCCGAGACGCTGCCCGCCCTGGTCGTGGCCGAGACCGCGGACGGGTCGAAGCTGACGCAGGAGCAGCTCGCCGACGTCCAGGCCTTCGCCGACGCGGTCGCCGACGCCCCGCTCGAGGGGACGTCGGGCGACGAGCCGCGCACCGTCGGCGACCTGAGCATCGCCGACCCCGTCGTGGTGCCGTCCGAGGACGGGCAGGCGGCCCTCGTCGTCGTCTCGCTCGACGCCGCGCAGGCCTCCGAGGACCTCGGCGCCGACGAGTCGAGCGGCTCCGAGCTCGCGGTGGGCGCCCTCCGGGCGCTCGCCGGCGCGGACGTCGCCGACGGCGGGCTCACCGGGACGGGGCTCGAGGCCTGGGTCACGGGGCCCGCGGGCTTCGTCGCCGACCTCGTGAGCGCGTTCGGCGCGATCGACACCGTGCTGCTGCTCGTGGCCCTCGGCGCGGTCCTGGTGATCCTCGCGCTCGTCTACCGCTCGCCGTTCCTGCCCTTCGTCGTGATCCTCACCGCGGTCCTGGCCCTGTGCCTGGCAGGGCTGGTGGTCTACCACCTCGCCGCGAACGACGTGCTGACGCTGAACGGCCAGTCGCAGGGCATCCTGTCGATCCTCGTCGTGGGCGCCTCCGTGGACTACGCCCTGCTCCTGGTGGCCCGCTACCGCGAGGAGCTGCGGGCCACCAGCTCCCCGTACACCGCGATGCGCCGCGCCGTCCGCGCCTCGATCGAGCCGATCGCGGCCAGCGCGGGCACGGTGATCGTCGGGCTGCTGTGCCTGCTGCTGTCGGACCTCTCGTCGAACCGCAGCCTGGGACCGGTCGCCGCCATCGGCATCGTCGCCGCGTTCCTGTCGGCCACGACCCTGCTGCCGGCGATGCTGCTCGTCGGCGGGCGCCGGGCCCGGTGGGTCTTCTGGCCCCGCGTGCCGCACGCGCTCGGCCGGCACTCCGACGCGCCGGAGCCCACCACCACGACGCCCGCGACCACCACCTCGACGACGGCGACCACCACCTCGACGACGGCGACCACCACCTCGACGACGGCGGCCGCCGCCCCGACGGCGGAGGACGCCGACGACGACACGCACGTGGACGTCGCGGGGCACGGCGTGTGGTCGCGCGTCGCCGGCTTCGTGGGACGGCACGACCGCGTCGTGTGGGTCGCCACCGCCGTGGTCCTGGCGGCCGGCGCCGCGTTCGTGCCCACCCTCGACGCGAACGGCACCGGTGACTCGGAGGTCTTCCTCACGCAGGTCGACTCCGTGGACGGCGAGGAGGCGCTCACCCGCCACTTCGAGGGCGTGTCCGCACAGCCCGCGATCGTGATCGCCCCCGAGGCCGACGCCGACGCCGTCGTGGAGGCCGCCGAGGCCTCCGACGGGATCACCGCCGCGACGGTCGTCACCGACCAGCCGGCCACCGCGCCGGGCATGCCGGCCGAGGGCGACCCGCTGGTCGTCGACGGGCAGGTGCGCGTCGACGTCACGACCGAGGCGCCGTCCGACAGCCAGGCGGCGGTCGAGGCCGTGGCCGACCTACGCACGGCGGTGCACGACGTCAGCCCCGACGCGCTGGTGGGCGGCGCGGCCGCCGAACGGCTGGACACGCAGCTCGCCGGCCAGCACGACCTGCGGGTGATCGTGCCGGTGGTGCTCGCCGTGATCCTCCTGATCCTCGTGCTGCTGCTCCGGTCGGTCCTGGCCGCCGTGCTGCTCATGGCCGCGAACGTGCTGTCGTTCGGGTTCGCCCTCGGCGTCTCGGCACTGGTGTTCAACCACGTGCTCGACTTCCCGGGCGCGGACCCGGCCGTGCCGCTGTACGCGTTCTGCTTCCTCGTGGCGCTGGGCGTCGACTACTCGATCTTCCTCATGACGCGCGTGCGCGAGGAGAGCCTGCAGGTGGGCACCCGGCGGGGCGTGCTGCGCGGGCTGGCCGTCACCGGCTCCGTCATCACGTCGGCGGGCGTGGTGCTCGCCGCGACGTTCGCCGCCCTCGGGGTCATCCCGCTGCTGTTCCTCGCCCAGCTCGCCGTCATCGTCGCGTTCGGCGTCCTCGTGGACACGCTCGTGGTGCGCAGCCTGCTCGTCCCCGCGCTCGTGCACGACGTCGGCGACCGGGTCTGGTGGCCGTCGCGGCTCGCCCGGGCGGGCGGGGACGGCACCACGACCGGCACGACCCGCTGACGGACGACGGCGCGCGGACTGTCCCGCGCGCCGTCGCCCGGTCGGCGCCTACCGGGACCGCAGGGTCCCGTCGGCCCGGAAGGCGGGCCGCAGCCCGGCGAGCTGGGTCGCGCCCACCTCGGCCGCCGGCCCCCCGTACACGGCGTTGTACAGGAGGTTGAACGACGACCGCGGCAGCGACCGGAACGTCACCTCGCTCCCGTAGGTGACCACCGTGCCCTTGCCGACGTCGAACGACACGACGTTCGCCGTCCCCGCGACGTGTTCCTCGCCCCGGAGGTACCCGCTGGCGAGCACGTCCTGGTCGGGATAGGTCGAGACCACGTCGGCCCCCGGGCCCGTCGGGGTCCACGCCTGGGTGTCGTAGAGCCAGACCGGCCAGCTCTCCGGCATGCCCCACGCGACCATGTCCGAGGTGTCGAACTCCTGGTTGAGCAGGCTGCCGCCTGTCGCGAACTCCTCGTCGTCGTCCGGCAGGGCCGGTTCGATCGGCAGGTCCAGCAGCTCCTGCGCGGTGGCGACCGAGTCGCCGACCGCCAGCAGCGTGCCGCCCTGGCGCACGAACTGGGCGAGCTTGCGCCAGCCCTTCGCGCCGACGCCGTACGCCCACGCGAACTCCTCGTCGTACTTCGCCGGGTCGAGGCCCTCGACGACGTCGTCCTTCGAGATGCCCTGCGGGAGCACGATCGTGTCGTAGACGTCGATCAGGCGACCGCTCTGAAAGTCCTGGGCGCCGACGACGTCGTAGTCGACGCCGTACTCGTCCATGACCCACATGTCCCACCCGCCGGGCATGTTGTTCGCCCCGCGCAGGAGGCCCACCCGGGTGCGGGGCTTGAGCTGGATCCCCTCCACCGCCGGCGCCGACCGCGCGGCGGTGACCTGCAGGCCGACGTCGGCGCTCGCGGTGTCGAGCACCCGCCGCGCCTGCGGCGTCGCCGGCACGACGTACGTCCCGGCAGGGTAGGTGGTGCCGGCGTCGGCGAACTCCTGCCCGGCGCGGAACGTGGTGATGTTCGCCTTCTGCAGGGCGGCGGCCACGGGGATCGTGTCGTACGACTCGGGCCGCACCAGGTAGGCGCCGCCCGTCGGCGGGGCCGCGGGCATCGACACCTCGGGCACCTCGACCGACTCCACCCGGTCCGTCGGCACCTCGACGGGTGCGGAGACGGGGACGACATCGACGCCGAGCTGCAGGGGCAGGCTCGTCGTGGCTTCCGCGTACGGCAGGTCGTCGACCGGGTACTCGTCGGTGCCGAGGAGCTGGTCCACCCAGTTCCCGAGCGGCTGCCGGGTCCGCACGACGTACGAGCCCTCCGGGAAGTCCCGGCCCCCGGCGGTGAACGGCTCCGTCGCCCGGTCGATCTCGACCTGGGTCCAGTCCAGCCGCTCGAGCATCTCGAACGTCGCGTACGGGTCCCGCTGGTCGGCGTCGACCACGTAGGCCTCCACCCCGGACGCGACGCCGTTCTCTGCGAACTCGCGGGGCGCGGAGTAGAGGTTGTCGTACAGCAGGTCCTCGCCGTTGCGCGCCACGTACTCCATGCCGGAGTAGGTGGCGGTCTCGGCATACTCGACGATGTCGCGCAGCGTCCAGGTGTCCTTGTCGTAGGGCTGGATGAGGTCCTGGGTGGGGGTCTGCGGCCCGAGGGGGCCGCCGTCCTTCGACCTCTGCGGGTAGGCGAGGTCCGTCGCCGAGGCGATCTCGGTGAGGTACACCCCCGTGCCGGTGAAGGGGAAGAACCCGACCGGCTGCTCCAGCGTCCAGTAGATGTGGTAATCGTCCGTGCCGACGCCCTTCTTGCCCTCGGCCGTGAGGTCGCGCATGGCGTGCTGGCCGACCGCCGAGCTCGACGCGTTCGAGTTCGCCGGCACGTTCGGGCTCGTCACGCCGCCGTACGGCGGCACGAAGATCCGCTCACCCGAGTTGCCCTGCTGATGCATGATGTGCGTCATCACGGGCCGGTACTTCTGCGTCAGGCCGAGGCGGTAGCGCGCCTCGACCTGGGTGAACATCGTCCAGTCACGGTTGTCGTCGTGGCCCGTGTACTTCTGGTACAGGTCCGGGTAGACGCGGGCGAGGTCCGTGCCCGCGGTGCGGTCGAAGTGGTCGACCACCTTGACCTGGCCGTCGGGGTTCTGCGACGGGACGAGCATGATCACCGACTGCGTGAGCACCTCCTCGGTGAACTCCGAGTCCTCGGTGGCGAGCCGGTGCACGATGTCGTTGATCGCCTGCCCGTTCCCGACCTCCGTGGAGTGCACGGTGGCCTCCAGGTGGTAGATCGGCACGCTCCGCGCGGCCAGCTCCTTCGCCTCGTCCGGCGTCGTCGACCGGGGGTCGGAGAGCCGCTGGTTGAGCGCGACGATCTCGTCGAGCCGCTCCAGGTTCTCGGGCGAGCTGATGAAGACGGTCGCGTACTCGTTGCCCTCGGTGGTCTCGCCCACCGTCTCGTACTCGACGCGGTCGGACTCCTGCGCCACGCTGCGCAGGTAGTCCAGCACGTCCGGGTAGGCGGCGAGCCGTCCCTCCGCGCCCATCTCGAACCCGAAGAACTCCTCGGGCGTGGCGATGTCCGCCGTCGCCTCCGGCAGCGCGGCGTCGCGGACGGCGGGGGACCGTGCCTGCGACCCTGCGGCGACCAGGCTGGTGGAGATCAGAGCTGCTGCCGCCGTGATGGCGACGGTGGTACGTCGTCGTGCCATGAGCTGCTCCTTTCGCGCGACCCTGCCGCCGGGTGCGGTGGGGTCGCGCCCACGCTATTGCCGAGGGCGACTTTTCTCTTGGCGAGGTCGAGCCCGGCGGGCCGTTCCACCGTCCAGCGGCGTCCCTCGTGCACCATGGAGGTCATGACCGCACAGGGCGAGGCGACGACGGACAGCTCGGCCGACCAGGGGCCGGACGGGGGGATCGTGCCTCCGCCGCGCCTGGCGATCGTCGGGTACGGGGGAGCGGGCCGGGAGATCCACGCCCGCCTCGCGGCGGAGGCCGGGCTCCCGGTGACGGCCGTCGTGACGCGCGACCCCGGCCGGCGCAACCAGGCCGCGGGGGACTGGCCGGGAGCCCGGCTGCTGTCGGACCTCGACGAGCTGATCGCCGCCCGCCGCGCCTACGACCTCGTCGTGGTGGCCAGCCCCACGACCCTGCACGCCGAGCACGCCGCCGCCCTCGCCCGCGCGGAGATCCCGTTCGTGCTCGACAAGCCGATCGGGCTCGACGCGCACCAGGCACGTGCCGTCGTCGAGGAGGCGGCCGCCACCGGTACCCCGTTCACCGTCTTCCAGAACCGGCGCTGGGACCCCGAGCAGCTCACCCTCGTGGGCCTGCTCGACGCCGGTGGCCTGGGTGACGTGCACACGTTCGAGCGGCGCTGGGAGCGCTGGCGGCCGGTCCCGCGGCAGCGGTGGAAGGAGAACGACCCGGTCGGTGGCGGGCTGCTGCTCGACCTCGGCCCGCACCTGGTGGACTCGGCGACGCAGCTGTTCGGCCGCGTCCGGTCCGTCTGGGCGCAGACCCGCAAGCTCACCACGCCCACCGAGGACGACGTCTTCCTCGTCCTGGAGCACGAGGCCGGCGGCGGCCGCGCGGGGAGCCCGCACGCCGTCGTGTCGCGGCTCTGGGCGGGGTCGGTCGTAGGCGCTCCCGGCCCTCGGACCCGCGTGCTCGGGTCGGCGGGCGCCTACCTGGTGACGACCTTCGAGCAGGACGCCTCCCCGCTCGAGGTGCTGGACGACGACGCGCCCGAGGGGTCGGTCGGCTGGCTCACGCGCGGCCGCGACCGGCGCGCCGTGCCCGCGGCCCCGGGCGGCCACGCCGACTTCTACCGCGCGCTGGGGCCGTGGCTGCACGGGGACGAGCCCGCGCCCGTCGACCCGGCCGACGCCGTGCGCACCGCCGAGGTGCTGGACGCGGCCCGGGTGTCGGCGCGCGAGGGGCGTCGCCTCACCCTCTGACCCTCGCCTGTGGATGACGGCGACGACGGGCGGCCGCGACCGTGTTCGATGGCTCCGTGCCCACCCAGACGCTGCCGATCCCGACCGACGCCGGCGCCCGCGACGCCCTCCTGGAGCGCGTGCGCGCGCTCGCGGCGCTCCGGCACCCGTGCGTGGAGCCCGTGGTGGCCGTCGACGTGCGCGACGACGGGACCCTGGCCCTGCGGCGGGGCGGCGCCGCGACCGACCTGCCCACCGTGCTCGCCGTCCGCGGGCGCCTGACCTCGCGGGAGGCGGCGGGGGTCCTCGTCACCGTGGCGCGCGGGCTCGCCGCGCTGCACAGCGCCGGGCTGCGGCAGGGGAGCGTGGGCGCGCAGGACGTGGTGCTCGACCCCGGTGGCAGCGCGCTCCTGCGCCCGCGGGCCGACCTCGCCGGTGCCGACGGCGCCGACGGTGTCGCCGACGACCCGGCTGCCGGTGAGGCGGCGGACGTGCACGCGCTGGCGAGGCTCGTCGCCGACCTGCTCGGCGACCGCGGCGACGACGACGCGACCGCGCTGCGCGCCGTGCTGGCCCCGGCGGCGGCACCCGACCCGCGGGTGCGCCCGGAGGCCGGCACGCTCGCGGCCCAGGCGGACACGGCCGTCGCCACCGAGCCCGTGCGGCTCCCCGAGCCGGCGGCGCTCGCGGCCGCGGCCCTGGGCAGGAGCCCCGTCCTGCCGGTGGCGGAGGCGCCCGTCCGCGTGCCCCGGCGGCGGGCGGTCCGGCGCGCCGACGGTGGCAGGGCCGGTCGTCCGGCGAGCAGGTCCGCGCGCCGCACGACCGCCCGGCGCCGCGGCGGGACCGGGCGACGCGTGCTCGGCCTGGTCGGCGCGGTCGGGGTGGTGGCGGTGCTGACGGCCGTCGCGGTCCAGGTCCGAGCGCCTGACCCCGCGCCGTCGTCGGTCGCCGAGGACGGTCCGGCTACCGGCCGCGACGCGGTGCAGGACGACCCCACGCAGGACCGGGCCGACCCCGGCGCCGCGGCCGCCGAGCTGACCCGCCGGCGCGTCGCGCTGATCACGAGCTCGGTCTCGGACCCGGACCCGGCGCGGTGGGGGGCGGTGGACGTGCCGGGGTCGCCGGCGCACGAGGCGGACGTCGCGCTGCTCGAGGCCGCCGCGCAGGCCGGCACCCGGGTGCGCGGCGCCGAGGTGCGGGTCGAGGACTCCCGTGCGGAGAGGGCCGGTGAGGGCGGGCCGAGCGGGCAGCGGGACGACGGCACGGCGGACGTCGTGGTGCGGTACGCCGTGACCGCGCACGAGCAGGTGGCGGCCGACGGCAGCGTCACCGCCGTCCCCGCGTCGGACGTGCGCACCGCGACGTTGCGGCTCGACTGGACGCCGGACGGCTGGCGGGTCGCCGAGGTCTCCTGAGCGCCGCCGCGCGACTGTCGTGAGGGATCGGCGCGGCGGGCTCGACGCGGGTGCCGGGCGGGACGACGAAGGGCGTCCCGGCCGTGGCCGGGACGCCCTTCGTCGTCAGGGACGGGGTGAGGTCAGAGACCGACCTCGGCCTCGAACGCGCCCTCCTCGATGCGTGCCTTGATGGCGGTGAGGAACCGCGCGGCGTCCGCACCGTCGACCAGGCGGTGGTCGTAGGAGAGGAACAGGTACGCGAACTGGCGGATGGCGATGGTCTCCTCGCCGTCCGGGCCCGTCACGACCGCCGGCTTCTTGGTGATCGTGCCGGTGCCGAGGATCGCGACCTGCCCGCCGGGGACGATCGGCGTGTCGATGAGTGCGCCGCCCGAGCCGGTGTTCGTGATCGTGAACGTGGCGCCGGAGAGCTCGTCCGGGCCGACCTTGTTCGCCCGCGTGCGGGCGCCCAGGTCGCCGATCTGGCGGGCGATGCCCGCCAGGTTCAGGTCGCCGGCGTTCTTGATGACCGGGACCACCAGGCCACGCTCGGTGTCGACGGCGATGCCGACGTTCTCCGCGGGGTGGTAGGTGATCTCGCCCTTGTCCTGGTCGATCGAGGCGTTGATCTTCGGGAACGCCTTGAGCGCCTCGACCGCGGCCAGCGTGTAGAACGGCAGGTAGGTGAGGTTCGCGCCCTCGCGGGCCTTGAACGACTCCTTGGCCTTCGCGCGCAGCTTGGCGACCTTGGTGACGTCGACCTCGACCACGGTCGTGAGCTGGGCCTGCGTGTGCAGTGCTTCGACCATGCGCTCGGCCACGATCTTGCGCAGGCGCGACATCTTCTCGGTCGTGCCGCGCAGCGGCGAGACCGGCAGCGTGGCCGGGGCCTTGGCGGCCGGGGCCGCGGCAGGCGCGGCGGCGGCAGGAGCCGGGGCGGCGGCCTTCTCGGCCGCGGCGAGCACGTCCTCCTTGCGGATGCGGCCGCCGACGCCCGTGCCCTGGAGGGTCGAGACGTCCACGCCCTTCTCCGCGGCGAGCTTGCGCACCAGCGGCGTGAGGTAGGAGCCCTTGCCCGGAGCGGACGGCGCGGGCTTCTCGGCAACAGGCTCCGGCTGGGCCGGCTGCTCCGGGGCCGGAGCAGGCTTCTCCTCGGCGGCCGGCGTCGTCTCCGCAGGCTTCTCGGGCGCGGGGGCGGGCTCCTCAGGCTTCGAGGGCGCACCGACCGGCTCGGGAGTCTTGGCCGGGGTGGGCTCGGCGGGCTTCTCGGCAGCCGGGGCGGCGCCGGAGCCGACGATCGCCAGGACGGCGCCGACCTCGACGGTCGCGTCCTCCTCGACGAGGAGCTGCTGGACGGTGCCGGCCACGGGGGACGGGATCTCGGTGTCGACCTTGTCGGTCGAGACCTCGAGCAGGGGCTCGTCGACCTCGACCGAGTCGCCGACGGCCTTGAGCCACCGGGTGACGGTGCCCTCGGTGACGGACTCGCCCAGGGCGGGCAGCGTCACCTCGGTGCCCTCGCCGCCACCGGCGACGGGCGCCTCGGCGGCCGGGGCGGGCTCGGCAGCGGCGGCGGGCTGCTCGGGCTCCGCGGGGGCCTCGGGCTCGGCGGGGGCCTCGGGCTCGGCGGCGGGGGCCTCGGCGGCCGGGGCGGCGTCGCCACCACCGGCACCGGAACCGTCACCGACGACGGCGAGGGTGGCGCCGACCTCGACGGTCTCGTCCTCCTCGACGAGGATCTGCTCGAGCACACCGGCGACCGGCGAGGGGATCTCCGTGTCGACCTTGTCGGTCGAGACCTCCAGCAGGGGCTCGTCGACGGCGACGGTGTCGCCGACGGCCTTGAGCCATCGGGTGACGGTGCCCTCGGTGACGGACTCGCCGAGTGCAGGGAGCTGCACGTTCTCAGACATGACCTGTGGAGTCTCCTTCGATCAGTGGGTCAGGCGACGTGCCGAGGCGAGCCGGGTTGCCGGCCCGCGACATCTGGGGTTGCCGCGTTCTGGTCACTGCCTGCCATCTTGTCACCTCCACGGGGGTCGCCCCAATCGTTCGGGGCTCCGTGTTGGTGTGACGCTGGGTACACCTGACCGCCGCATGACCTCCAGGACACCTCCGGGCGGTCTCCCGACCACGACGCCGACGACGGCGGTAGTCTCGCGCCATGTCGCTCAGGACCTCGCTGGGACGCCTGCTGGGCAGGCCGTCGTCGCCGGCCCCCGGTGCGCCGCCGTCGTCGGGATCGCGGGGCGAGACGATGGCCTACCTGCAGGAGTTCGTGCGCACCCGCGTGGGGGTGGAGGCCTACGTCGAGCCGCCCAACGCGCAGACCCCGACGACCGTGCTGCTCGTGGCGACCACCGGCGAGTGGACGCGACGTCGTGTCCCGGACGAGCGCACGGCGTTCGAGGTGGCCCGGTCGCTGGGCGTGCCCGTGTACAACGTGCGGTTCACCGGCTACCCGCAGCGCATGCGGGACTGGACGTCGGCGCAGCGCCGCAAGGCCTGAGCCGCGGCACGTGGGCGACGGAGGAGACCCGGGAGGCATGGACGGCGGCGGGGGCGAGCGCTGGTCGGCGGTGGCCGACGGCTGGGCCGAGCTGTGGGGCTCCTTCGCGGAGCCGGTCTGGACGCCGCTCCTCACGGCGTCACGGATCGGGCCGGGGTCGCGGGTCCTCGACGTCGGGTGCGGCACCGGCGAGCTGGTCGCGCACCTGGTGCGTGCGGGCGCGGTGGCCGCGGGCGTCGACCCGGCACCGGCGATGGCGCGCCGGGCGAGCGAGCGGAACCCCACGGCGACCGTCCTGGACGGCGACGTCGAGCACCTGCCGTTCGAGGACGCCGCCTTCGACGCGGTCCTCGCGGTCAACGCCCTGCAGTTCGCCGACGACGTCGGTGACGGCCTGGCCGAGGTCGCCCGCGTGCTGGTCCCCGGTGGCCGGGTCGGCATCGCCTGCTGGGCCGAGGGCGCGCGCAACGACCTCGACGTCGTCGAGCGGGCCGTCGCCGAGGCGTACGAGGAGGACGTGCCGCCCGACGGACCGCTGCGCGCCGAGGGCGGGCTCGAGTCCGCCCTCGCCGACGCGGGGCTCGACGTCGTGGGGGCGGGGATCGTCGACGTCCCGTGGGCCGTGCCCGACGACGACCGCCTGGTGCGCGGCGTCCTGCTCGGGGAGGACGAGCGCACGACGGCGGAGTTCGCGCCGACGGTCCTGCGCGCCGCGGCGCCGTTCCGGGCGCCCGCCGGCGGGTACCGCCTGGCGAACGCGTTCCGCTGGGCCGTGGCCGGCGTCCGCTGACCGGCACGACGACGCCCGGCCACCCGAGGGCGGCCGGGCGTCGTCGCGCGGTCGGTCGAGCGCGGCGTCAGGCCGCCGCGCGGCCTTCGAGGAATGCGAGCATCGTGCGCACGCCGACGCCCGTGCCGCCGGCGGGGGTGTACCCGAACGACGAGCCCTCGTTGTACGACGGGCCGGCGATGTCGAGGTGCGCCCACGGGGTCTCGCCGACGAACTCGGCGAGGAAGTGGGCGGCGAACAGCATGCCGCCCCAGCGGCTGGGCGCGGAGTTGACCATGTCCGCGACGGTCGACTTCAGGCCGGCCTTGAGCTCCGCGGGCATCGGCATCGGCCAGAACGCCTCGCCGGCGACGTCGGCGGCGGCCTTCACCTCGTCGCGCACCGCGTCGGTGCCCATGACGCCGGACGTGCGGTTGCCGAGCGCGACCATCTGCGCGCCGGTGAGGGTCGCGATGTCGAGGACGACGTCGTGCCCGTCCTCGACGGCGGCGACGAGGCCGTCCGCCATGACGAGGCGGCCCTCGGCGTCGGTGTTGGTGACCTCGACGGTCTTGCCGCCGCGGATCGTGATGACGTCGGCCGGGCGCTGCGCGTTGCCGCCCGGCATGTTCTCCGCGAGGCAGAGGTACCCGGTCACGGCGACCGGCAGCCCGAGGCGCGCGGCCGCGAGGACCGTGTGCAGCACGGCGGCGGCGCCGGCCATGTCGGACTTCATCGTCGGCATGCTGGCCGGCGGCTTGAGCGAGATGCCGCCGGTGTCGAACGTGATCCCCTTGCCGACGATCGCGACCTTCCCGGTGGCCTTCGCGGGCGTGTACGACAGCTTGACGAGGCGCGGCCCGCGCGACGAGCCCTGCCCGACGCCCACGAGCCCGCCGTAGCCGCCCGCGGCGAGCTGCTTGTCGTCGAGCACCGTGATCTTGAGGCCCTTCACGCCCTTGGCCGCGGCCTTGGCGGCGTCCGCGAAGGCGGCCGGGAACAGCTCGTTGGGGGCGTCGTTGACCAGGTCGCGGGTGCCGTGCACCGCCGCGGCCAGCACCTCGGCGCGCGCGACCGCGGCCTTGGCGCGACCCGACCGGGAGAACGACGTGACGACCTGGACGCTGCCGACCGCGCCCTTGGTGTCCTTGCCCGTGCGGTAGCGCGTGTAGGAGTACGCGCCGAGCAGCGCCCCCTCGACGACCGCGCCGAGCTCGTCCTCGTCCACCGCGGGCAGCGCGAGGGCGACCGTGTCGGTGCCGGCGAGCTCACGGGTCGCGGCGCCGGCGGCCGACCGCAGCACCTCGTGCGGGAACGTGCCGTCGGCCGCGCGCTCCCCGAGCCCGGCGAGGACGACGACGTCGGCCGAGACGCCGTCGCCGGCGGGCACGCGCCGCACCTCGTCGCGGGCGCCGGTGACGCCGAGGCGGGGGGCGAGGGTCTCGATCTGCCGCACGAACGCCTCGGGCAGCTGGTCCGCGACGACGGCGACGCCGTCCGAGGTGGAGCAGGTCCCGACGACGAGCGCGTCGACCTTGAGAGAGCTGGGATTCTTGCCGGTGAGGGTGAGGTCTGCCACGCGCCGATGCTATCCCCGTCCCGCGACCGCCGTCGGGCGCCCGGCGGCCGGTAGTCTGCGGGCGTGGTCCTTCCCCTGCTCATCGTCGTCCTGCTGGCGTGCGCCGCGCTCGCCGGGTGGGCGCTGTGGTTCGTCGTCCAGGACCGCGCCGTGATCCTCAAGCAGCTGATCGGCGCCGCCGTCGTCGAGGCGCTCGTCGTCGTCCAGGCGGTGGTGGCCGGCGTCCTCATGGTCACCCGCGACCACCCCGTCGACGGGCCGCTGTTCTGGGGCTACGTCGCCACCGCCCTCGTGGTGCTGCCGATCGCCGCGATCTGGGCGTTCGCCGAGCGCACCAAGTGGTCGTCCGTCGTCCTCGCGGTGGCCGCCCTCACGGTGGGCTTCCTCGACTGGCGGCTGTGGCAGATCTGGGGGGCGGCATGAGCGGCACCACCCCCGCGCCCGCCGCGGGCGGGCGTCGGACCGGCACCGGCTTCGGACGGCTGCTCGTCACGGTCTACGGCATCCTCGCCTTCGCCGCGATCGGCCGGTCGTCGTACGAGCTGGCCACCAAGTTCTCCGAGGCGCCCGTCGCGTACTCCCTGTCCACGCTGTCCGCCGTCGTGTACGTGCTGGCCACCGTCGCGCTCGCCAAGGGCGGGCCGCGCTGGCGCGTCGTCGCGTGGGTGACCGTGGGGTTCGAGGCCGTGGGCGTGCTCGCGGTCGGCGCCGCCTCCGTGGCCTCTCCGGACGTCTTCGGCGAGACGACCGTGTGGTCCGGGTTCGGGCAGGGCTACGGTTACGTCCCGCTCGTGCTGCCGTTCGTCGGGCTGTGGTGGCTGTGGCGCACCCGCCCGCGCGGGACGCACGACGCCGCAGCACCCGCGCCTGAACCGACCGAGCCGACCGGGCCCACCGCGCCCGCAGCCCCCGACCCGGAGGTCCGATGAGCCCGTACACCCTGCTCTTCAACGGCGTCTTCCGCCGGATGGACCCCGAACGGGCGCACGAGCTCGCGTTCGGCGCCATCTCGCTCGCCGGTCGCGTCCCCGTCCTGCGGGACGTCGTCCAGGGTGCCCTCGCGCCGTACCTGGGCCGGGGCAGCGGCGGTCCGGGCAGCATCGAGGTGCTCGGCCGCACCGTGCCCGCACCGTTCGGGCTCGCGGGCGGGTTCGACAAGAACGCCCGCGCGATCCGGGGCCTGACGATGCTCGGCTTCGGCTTCGTGGAGATCGGCACCGTCACCCCGCGCCCGCAGCCCGGCAACGAGGCGCCGCGCATGTGGCGCGAGCTCGACGTGCGGGGGATCCGCAACCGCATGGGCTTCAACAACGACGGCGCGCCCGCCGCGGCCGCGCGGCTGCGGGAGCTGCGGGCCACGCCCGCGGGCCGGGCCGTCGTCGTCGGCGCGAACATCGGCAAGAACAAGACGACGCCGGCGGAGGCCGCGGCGGACGACTACGCCGCCTGCGCCCGCGAGCTCGCCCCGTGGGCCGACTACCTCGTGGTGAACGTGTCCTCCCCGAACACCCCCGGGCTGCGCGACCTGCAGACCACCGCCGAGCTGCGTCCCATCCTCACGGCGGCCCGCGCCGCGGCCGACGAGGCGACCGCCGCCGCGGGCACCCGCCGCGTCCCGCTCCTGGTGAAGATCGCCCCCGACCTCGCGGACGCCGACGTCGACGCCGTCGCGGCGCTCGTCACCGAGCTCGGGCTGGACGGCGTCGTCGCCGTCAACACGACCATCGGGCACGACCGCGGTCCTGGCGGGCTGTCCGGGCCCCCTCTGCTCGAGCGAGGGTTGCAGGTCGTGGCCCGGCTGCGCGACCGTCTCGGGCCCGACCCGGCGATCATCGGCGTCGGCGGCATCTCGGGCGCCGACGACGTGCGCGCCTACCTCCGGGCCGGCGCCGACCTCACCCAGGGGTACACGTCGTTCATCTACTCCGGCCCGTTCTGGCCGTCGAGGGTCAACCGCTCCCTGACGCGCACGCGGGGGTCGGTCGCGGCCGGCAGCATCGACCGCGGCGTCGCCGCTCCCGGGAGCGCCGCGTGATCCGGCCGCGCTGGGAGTGGGCGCTGGACGACGCCGACGGTCGTGCGCTCGCCGTGCCGAGCCCGGTCTTCACCACCCAGTACGACGCCGAGCAGTGGATCGGGGAGCACTGGCGCGAGCTGGCCTCCGCCGGCGCGACCCTCGCCCGCCTGCTGCACGACGGGGCGCAGGCGACGCCGGGCGTGGTGCTGCCGTCGGTCTGACGGCCGAGCCGCGGCGGGACCTCAGGCGCCCGGTGCGACCTGCGCCCAGGCCCGGGCGAGCCGCGGCACCGCGGCGGCGAGCTGGTCGGGCTCGCGCGTGAACGTCAGGCGCACCCGGTCGCGCGAGGACCGGTCCGGCGTGAACGCCGGCCCGGGCGTGACGAGGACGCCGTGGCGCACGGCGGAGGCGGCGAGCGCCTGCGCGAGAGGTCGGCCGAGGTCGGCCCACAGGCACAGCCCTCCCGCCGGCACGGGCACGCGCCAGCCCGGCAGGGCGTCGCGGACCAGGTCGACGAGCAGGTCGCGCCGCGCCCGCAGCTCGGCGACGCGGTCGGGCAGGATGGCGTCGGCGCGGCGCAGCAGCTCGACGACGGCGAGCTGCTCGAGCACCGGCGTGGCGATGTCCGCCGACTCCCGGACGCGCGCCAGCCGGCGCACCACCTGGGGGTCGGCGCGCACCCAGCCGACGCGCACCCCGCCCCAGAACGACTTCGACGCCGACCCGATCGTCACGACGTGCGGGGAGGCGCCGTCGCCCGCGAACGGCTCGGGCACCCGAGCCCCGGGGTCGAGCGCCAGGTCGGTCAGGGTCTCGTCGCCCACGACGGTCGTGCCCGTGCGGTCCGCGAGGTCGCGCGCCGCCGCCCGCGCCTCGGCGGACATCGTCGCGCCGGTGGGGTTGTGGAAGTCGGGGACGAGATAGACGAGCCGGGGGCGGGTGCGTCGCACGGCCGAGGCGAGCGTCTCGACGTCGCCGACCGGGACCCCGACCACCCGCCCGCCGAGGCGCCGCGTCGGCTCCAGGGCGTGGAAGTACGTGGGCGACTCGACGACGGTGGTCTCGCCGCGTCCGACGAACGCGGCGGTGAGCACGGAGATCGCCTGCTGGGCGCCCGTGGTGACGAGGATCTGCTCCGGTGTGGTCGGCACGCCACGCGCCGTGTAGCGGTCGGCGATCGCCGACCGCAGCACCTCGACGCCGAGGTGTGCGTAGCCGCCGGTGGAGAGGTAGCCCGGCAGCACCTCGAGGGCCGCGGTGTAGGCGTCGTGCAGGGCCGACGTGGCGGACGGCGTCGCCTGGGCGAGGTCGACGGGGGACTCGGGCCGCTCGTCGCCCGGCGGGTCCGCGGGGGCGTCGCCCGCCGCGACGGGCGCGCTCCCGCGTGCCGCCCCCGCGCCGCGGGGGAGCGTCGTGACCGTGCCGGAGCCGACCCGGCTCGCGAGGAAGCCCAGCTCGCGCAGGCGGGCGTAGGCGCCGGACGTCGTGGTGCGCGAGACCCGCAGGGCTGCCGCCAGCTCGCGCTCGCTGGGCACCCGGGTGAGCGGCGGGAGGCTGCCGGAGAGCACCGCGGCGCGCAGGGCGTCCGCCAGCGCGAGGTAGGCCGGCCCGCCCGCGCGCCAGTCGCCGAGCAGGCGCGCGGTGGCCGCGGGGGAGAGCTGTCGGACGGCGGGCGGCGCGGTCGTGGCGGAGGGTGGGGAGACGACGGTCACGGGGCCACTGTCACCCCAATGGATATGGATTGCAAGGCCATTAGCGCGGAGGGTGGGAGCATGAGCACGACCACCCGCCCTGCCCGCCGCCCTCCGCGCCGCCCCCTCCACCGGCGGGCGGACCGCGGTCCGCGCCCGGGCGCGCTCCGTTCCGCGCCTCGTTCCGCGCCTCGTTCCGCACCTCTGTCCGCGTCCGACGACGCGCCCCCGCCCGCGGGGACCACCGCGCCCGACGCCGTCGTGCCGGCCGCGGCTCCGACGATGACCTGGGGACCCGTCCGCCGGGGGACGCAACTCGTCCTCGGGCTGTGGGCATTCACGTGGTCGATGGCGATGATGCTGCACGCCGGGCAGGGAGGCATGCCGTGGGACGTGCTGCACCAGGGCCTGGTGCGCAGCACCGGCCTCGGCTTCGGCACGGTCGTCGCGCTGACCTCCGCGCTCGTGCTGCTCGCCTGGGTCCCGCTCCGGCAGCGGCCCGAGATCGGCACCGTCGTGAACGTGGCCGTCATCAGCCTGGCGATCGGGCCCTGCCTCGCGGCCACGGCGTGGCTCGTGCCCGACCCGGGGCTGGCCGCCCGGATCGCCCTCGCCGTCGGCGGCATCGTCCTCAACGGCGTCGCGACCGCCGCCTACATCGGGGTGCGGCTCGGCCCGGGCCCGCGCGACGGGCTCATGACCGGCCTCGTGCAGCGCACCGGCCGGTCGGTGCGCCTCGTGCGGACCGGCATCGAGGTCGTCGTCGTGCTGGTCGGCATCCTGCTCGGCGGGACGTTCGGCTGGGCCACCGTGGCCTTCGCGCTGGGCGTCGGCCCCGTGGTGCAGGCGACCGTGCGCTGGCGCTGGCTGGTGCCGGCGGGCCTCACGGGGGCGGCTGCGCCCGCGGCGGGCCCGGCACGGGCGGACGCCGACGTCGCGCGCCGCGGTCGCGAGATCTCCCGCGCGCTCGACGCCGTCGCGCGGGAGCACCGCGACCGCTGATCGCGGTCAGGCGTGCGGTAGGTCGCGGCGGTAGAAGGTGGCGGAGTCGTCGTAACCGAGGGCCTCGTAGAAGCCCCCGGCCCGACGGCTGGCCAGCGCCAGGTAGGCGGCTCCGCGCGCCGCCGCCCACCGCTCGGCGTGGGCCATGAGCGCGGCGCCGAGCCCGCGGCCCCGGTGCGCCGGGTCGACCATGACCTCCTCGACCCAGCACACCGGTCCGTTCGCGAGGAACGTCAGGTGCACGTTCGCCAGGAGGTAGCCGAGCGGTGCGTCGTCGGTCGTGGACTCGGTCGCGAGGTCGGTCACCACGGCGAGCAACGTGTCGTCCCGGCCGAGGAGCGCCCCGAGGGTCTGGTCGAAGGCCTCCCGACGCGGTCGGAAGCTGGTCGCGAAGTCGCGGGCGAGCGGCCACAGCGCGTCGGCGTCGCCGGCGCGGGCGGACCGGACCGTCAGGGAGGACATGGCGGCAACCTAGCGCTGACGTCGCGGTGGGTCGTCGTCCGTCTCCGGACGACCCCCCCCGACATCGGTCCCCCCCCGAAACGTCTTTCCGGTCCGGCGACACGGGGCTTCTGCGCGTTCTCCGCGGTCTTGGCCCGGTCGCGC